>JACMJT010000269.1 GCA_014380505.1 Hyphomicrobiales bacterium
GCATCAGCCAGCCATAGTTCACATCGCGCATGATATGCTCGACCGAAGCAAATGCCATGTCCACATGGGCCGTGTAGTGCATCACCAGAACGATGCCGGTGACGATCTGCACCACCAGCATGATGGTGAGAATGCCGCCGAAGGTCCACCAGTAGTTGAGGTTTTTCGGCGTCGGAAAATCCAGCATGTGGCCGGTGAGATCGCTGACCGGCAGCCGCTCATGAAACCATCTGCCGAGAGCGCTCTTCGGCGGCGAGGATGAATGTCCGCTCATGGAATGATCCTTCTTAACCGATGCGGATCTTGGTGTCGGAGAGATAGCTGTAGAGGGGCACCGGCAGATTGGTGGGCGCCGGGCCTTTGCGGATGCGGCCCGCCGTATCGTAGTGCGAGCCATGGCACGGGCAGAAATATCCACCCGTATTTTGTGAACCCTCGACAACGCCGTAATCGCCTTGATTGACTTTCGGCACGCAGCCGAGATGGGTGCAAACACCCATCATCACCAGAAATTGTTCCTTGCCGCCGACCACGCGGTTTTCATCGGTCGCCGGATCGCCGTCCTTGACGTTCTCGTTGCGGGCAATGGGATCCGGCAGGTCTTCCGGCTTGACGGCTTTGGCCGCTGCGATCTCAGCCGGGGTGCGGTGGCGCAGCAGCACCGGATTGCCCCGCCACTTCAACGTAATGGCCTGGCCCATGGCGATGGGCGCAAGGTCGACCTCGATGGTGGCCAGCGCCCGCACTGAGGCATCAGGGTTCATTTGAGCGATAAAGGGCCAGGCTGTGAGCGCCGCCCCGACCGCGCCCACGGCCCCGGTGGCGATAAAGAGGAAATCCCGCCGGTTCACTTCCGCATGTTCCGCTGTGGACACGTGTTTTTCCTTCTTTTCCGCGCCATTCCCCGGGGCGCTAAATCCCGCGCGTTTTTGACATTGCGATGCTAATAAGTCTAGCCATCAAGTGTCGCAGTGCAGCCGGGGTGTTTCCACGATGAACGACCGTCAATCCATGGCGCAAGCGTGGTTCGAAACCTTGCGTGATTCGCTCTGTGCCAGCCTTGAGGACATCGAGAGCGGCGCCCGATTCGTGCGGAAATCGTGGGTGCGGCCCGAGGGCGGCGGCGGCGTGATGTCGATGCTGCATGGCAAGGTTTTCGAGAAGGCCGGCGTCCACTGTTCGACAGTCCATGGCGAATTCAGCCCGGAATTCCGTAAGCAGATGCCGGGCGCGGAGGAAGACCCGCATTTCTGGGCATCCGGCATCTCGCTGATCGCCCATCCCCTGAACCCGAATGTCCCGGCCGTTCACATGAACACTAGGTTCGTGGTGACCTCAAAGGCCTGGTTCGGCGGCGGCGCCGACTTGACCCCCGTGCTCGACCGCAGGCGCACCCAGGATGATCCCGACACCAGGGATTTCCACGCCGCCATGAAAAGCGCCTGTGACGCCCATCCCGTCGCCGGCTATGCTCGCTACAGAAAATGGTGCGATGACTATTTCCACCTCGCCCACCGCAATGAGCCGCGGGGCGTCGGCGGCATCTTCTTCGACTATCTGGACTCCGAAGATTGGGAGGCCGGCTTCGCTTTCGTCCAGGATGTGGGCCGTGCTTTCCTCAAGATTTATCCCGCCCTCGTCGTTCGTAACATGAACAAGCCGTGGACCGAGGCGGACCGCGAGGAACAATTGATCAGGCG
This sequence comes from Hyphomicrobiales bacterium, assembly GCA_014380505.1. The sequence goes on from JACMJT010000269.1 coordinate 1,701, forward strand.
CGGCCGCTATGTGGAGTTCAACCTGCTGCACGATCGCGGCACGATATTCGGCCTCAAAACCGGCGGCAACGTGGAGGCAATCTTGTCCTCCCTGCCGCCCACGGTAAAGTGGCCGTGAGACCGAGGATAGCTACATGAAAGAGAAAAGTTTTGCCGGCGTGGCATTTATAGCGGTTTTGCTGATGGGGCTCGCGCCAGCGGCAGCGGAGAATTTGTCCGATCCGCACATCGCGGCCACCGCCTATGGCATGCTGACACCCATGCTGAAACCGGCGTTTTGCAGGCCGCTAAGGGTTAAGCAAGAACGTTTCACGAAAGTTCTGCGCTTGCAGCAACTGCTTCCACAGCAGGTTCGCAAGGAATGCGCCGAGTGCTACGACATTGGCGTTCAGGCTGCGAAATACTTTATCGATCAGAAGGGCCAGAAGGGTTATTGCGAAGGGATGCGGAAACTTTTTGGCCCCAGCGGAAGTGAGATTCCAGGATTGGTCGAGTAAAACCCATGGACCTTCGCAACGGCTTCGATATCAAGCGCTACATCCGCACCATTCCGGACTACCCGAAGCCCGGTATCATGTTCCGCGACATCACCACGCTGCTGGCCGATCTCCATGCCTTTCGGGCCGCCGTCGATGAACTCGCTTGGCCGTTCCTCAAAAGCAACATTGGCTACGTTGCCGGGATCGAGGCGCGCGGTTTTATTCTGGGCGGTGCCGTGGCACACACGCTGGGCCGGGGCTTCATACCGATCCGCAAAAAGGGCAAGCTGCCGTCACGGGTGATCGGCCAGGACTATGCTTTGGAATATGGCGTAGACACCATTGAGATTCACGCCGACGCAATCAAGAAGGGCGACTGCATCCTTCTCATCGACGATCTTGTCGCCACCGGCGGCACTGCGGGTGCTGCCATCGATCTTCTGCGCAAATCCGGCGGCGAAGTCGTGGCCGCGGCTTTCGTGATCGACCTCCCCGATCTGGGCGGCGCGGCCAAACTCAAAGCCAAGGGTGTCAAAGTCCACACGCTGGTCGGGTTTGAAGGGCATTGAGCAGGA
>JACMJT010000270.1 GCA_014380505.1 Hyphomicrobiales bacterium
GAAATGCCGGTTGGCTGGCAACAGCGCGGGAATGCCCAAGTCGAGCACCTGCTTGAGCGCATCGTCCCGCGCCGCCGCCGGAACGCCCGGGTTCAGCCGGTCAATCGCCTTGCGCAGCCGTCCCATCAGCAGCACCTGCCGAAAGTTTTCGCGTTCAGGCGCCAGGCCATCGGGCGCCATGTCGGGGCCGTAGGCGTGGCGGTAGCCCACGTCTTGCAGCCAGGCAAGGGTTTCTTGTTCGAGTTGATCTTCGGTCATGGCGCTCGCAGTGCCTTTCAAGGCGTCGGTTTTTGCATTCGTTTTGGACGGCCTAGCCTGCCAGCAGCGCGATATACGCCGCGTAGCTGTAGCTGCGGTTTTTTTTCTGCCCAGTCAGCTCGGCCACGATGCCCAATTCCTCCAGCACCTTGACTGCCGCATTGGCGGTGGGGAAACTCGTGCCCAGCTTCTGGCGCACCTGATCGATGTTGAAACGCGGCATCATGGGCAGCATCTCAAACAAGCGGTAGCTGGCTGGCCCGGCTTTTGGCGATGCCAGCAAACGGCGGCGGTCAGCCGCCAACAAGGTGGCAATGGCCACAATGCTGCGCTCTGCATCCAGCGCGGCAACCGCCACGCCTTCCAGGAAAAATGCCACCCAGCCCTCCCAATCGCCCTCGGTACGTACGCCCGACAGGCGGCGGTAATACTCGGCCTGATGTTGCTTCAGGTAGCCGCTAAGGTACATCAGCGGCTCGGGCAACAGGCCCCAGTGCTCCAGCAGCGCGGCAATCAGCAAGCGGCCAATGCGGCCATTGCCATCCAAAAACGGATGAATCGTCTCAAACTGTAGGTGAACCAGCGCCGTCTTCACAAGCGGCGGCAGGGCTTGCGCGTCATCGTGAATAAACCGCTCCAGGTCCGCCAGCAAGGGGGGCACCCGCTCGGGCGGTGGCGGCACAAACACCGCGTTGCCGGGGCGCGTGCCGCCAATCCAGTTTTGCGAACGGCGCAACTCGCCGGGCTGTTTGCCATTGCCCCGCGCGCCATCGAGCAGCAAGCGATGCGCATCCCTGAGCAGGCGCACGCTCAGCGGCAGGCCCGCCGGGTCGCGCAATTGGGACTGAACCAGGCGAAAGGCTCGCAGGTAGTTGGTGACTTCTTCCACATCGTCGGTGTTGCTGACGGCAAAGCCTGCTTCCTCATCAAACAAATCGGTCAGCGTAGCTTGTGTGCCTTCAATCTGCGAGGTGAGCAGCGCCTCTTTGCGAATGGCGCTGTACAGCAGCCAATCCACCGACGGCACCAGTCCCGCCACGCCTGATAGCCGGGCCAGCGCCAGCTCGGCCAGACGGTTGGCGTTGATAAAGCATTCCGGCGCCAGCGCGGGCTGCGTGGGTGGCAGCGGGTGCGGCACAAAAGCCTGAACGGACTCGCCCAGGGTGGTGGAGATGGCGTAGGTGCCGGTGCTGCGCATGGTGTGAAGGCAATCTTTAATGAAGCTAAATCACATTAAAGCTATCTTTAATATAAAGCGCAAGCATGAAAGAAGGCTTGCATGGCCATGCGGGATGGCCACCTATTGACGATGGCAGCATAGTTACGCATCAAAATTGCCTGTAGCGCAGGTGGAATATGCGCGAGCAGCTATCAAAAGCATAGTGATGCTGGGCGCTGGGTTCACGCCAGCGCTTTCTCGGCGGCGGCTTGCGCCTCGGGCAGGCGCAACTGGCCTGAGATCAAGCGCGGGAGGAGTGTGTCGCGGAGGGTGGCTAGGGTTTGGGCTTGCAAAAGGTTCTGCTTTATTCGCTCCATGACCGGCGCAATCAAAGACTCGAATGCTTCGATTTCCAGACCACGGGGATACACAACGGAAACGCTCGCCAGCGTTTCGCGAGTGATTGTGTCGAAAACGGAACCGTGGCTGCGCTGCTTTAGGCTTTCCACCAATCGGCATGTCGTGAAGTAAGTGAAATATGCATCGCTAGCTTTGCCGCGAAGGCCGTAACACGATTGGTTCATCGCCATCTCGCGGCCCACTACAGCCAAACGCCCTACCGTCCCGCGTGCCGAAATGATGGTGGTGCCGACTGGAAGCAACTTTGCTGAGCAATTCTTCAAGCCGGTTTCGGTGATGTACCTGTCTGTATCTACAACGAATGTGTCTGTGCCGCTTGGCGCGTCAACAACGGAAAACCATGGAATATCGCCACCCCAGTATTCGGGGATCGAGGTTTTGGGTGTCCCGCCGCCAATCACGTTAATCACCTCCGTAAAAGCGCAAGCTCGCCATCCCTTTGGCAACAACCCCAGCGCCGATTCCTCGAACCCATCCGGAAACAGCGCCGCCGTGGCCTCGTCCATGCCTTCGGGGGCGCGGCCTTCCATCCTGGCGCGCACCGGGTCGAAATCGACAAACCACGACTTGAACAGCGCCTGGGC
>JACMJT010000271.1 GCA_014380505.1 Hyphomicrobiales bacterium
CGCCCGGATGAGGATTTTGCCATGTCTTGGGAGGTGGATAGTAAATCCTCCAAACGCCTGGCGGACATCGCCGATGCCCTGAAAGATGATGACCGGCTGGTTCTGGCAACCGACCCGGACCGGGAAGGCGAAGCCATTTCCTGGCATGTGCTTGAAGTTTTGAAGAAAAAGGGCGCGCTCAAGGGCAAAACGGTGCAGCGGGTGGTGTTCAACGCCATTACCAAGCAATCAGTCCTTGATGCCATGCAGCATCCCCGGGATGTGGACGGGCCGCTCGTTGATGCTTATCTGGCGCGGCGGGCGCTCGACTATCTGGTGGGCTTTACACTGTCGCCAGTTTTGTGGCGGAAGTTGCCGGGTTCGCGCTCGGCCGGCCGGGTGCAGTCCGTGGCCTTGCGCATTATCTGCGACCGCGAGCTTGAGATTGAAGCGTTCAAGAGCCAAGAATACTGGACCATCGACGGCACGTTCACGACACCGCAGGGGCAAGAGTTTTCCGCCTCCCTGCAAGCCATTGCCGGACAGAAAATCGGCAAGCTTGATATCAAGGACGAAGCTTCGGCGCGGGCAATCGAGCAGACCCTCAGGAATGCCCGTGTCTCAGTTGACAGCATCGAAAGCAAGCCAGCCAAGCGCCATCCCTATGCGCCGTTCCGCACGTCTACACTGCAGCAGGAAGCCTCGCGCAAGTTGGGTTTCTCTTCGGCCAAGACCATGCAGGTAGCCCAGCGCCTATATGAAGGTGTGGACATTGACGGCGATACGGTGGGCCTCATCACTTACATGCGAACCGATGGCGTTGATATCGCCCCGGAGGGAATTGCCGCAGCGCGCAATGCCATTCTCAAGAATTTTGGCGAGCCCTATCTGCCGTCGGCGCCCCGCCAATACACGACGAAGGCCAAGAATGCCCAGGAGGCCCATGAAGCCATCCGGCCAACAGAGCTTGGCCGCCTGCCCGCATCAGTGCGTTCAGCTCTCGATGGAGAGCAATTTGCCCTTTATGAATTGATCTGGAAGCGCACGATTGCCAGCCAGATGGAGAGTGCCGAGTTTGAACGCACTTCGGCTGACCTCGGTGCTACCGGGCAGGACGGCAAGCACTATACTTTCCGCGCCACCGGTTCAGTTGTTAAGTTTGATGGCTTCCTCAAGGTCTACCACGAGGACCTTGACGACGGCGAAGATGAGGATTCGCGCCGCCTGCCCGCCATGGCGCGCGGCGATGGCATCGGGGTTCGCAAGATTTCCGCCGAGCTGCATTTCACCGAGCCGCCACCGCGGTATTCGGAAGCTTCCATCATCAAGAAACTGGAAGAGCTGGGGATCGGCAGGCCTTCAACCTATGTATCGGTGCTTTCGACCATCCGAGACCGGGGCTATGTGCGGCTCGACAAGAAGCGGTTCATTCCCGAAGACAAGGGGCGCGTGGTGACGGCGTTTCTTGAGTCCTTCTTCAGCAAATATGTGGAATATGACTTCACGGCAAATCTCGAAGAGCAGCTCGACCGCATTTCCAACGGCGAAATTGACTGGCGCGAAGTGCTGCGTGAGTTCTGGAAAGATTTTTCCGCCCATGTCGGCGAGATCAAGGACCTGCGCGTTACCCATGTGCTGGATGCGTTGAATGAGATTCTTGCGCCGCACATTTTCCCTTCGCCAACCGATGGCAGCAGTCCGCGGAAATGCCCGTCCTGCGCTGATGGACAGCTGTCGCTGAAGCTTGGGAAATTTGGCTCCTTTGTCGGTTGCTCCAATTATCCGAACTGCAAATACACGA
>JACMJT010000272.1 GCA_014380505.1 Hyphomicrobiales bacterium
CCACATAGGTAGCAGTGTAAAAGAAACTGTGGCTATCACCGAGCCACACCTGGAAACGGGTATCAAGCACAAACAATGACCTATGAGACGCTGTCCAACGGCCTGATACACCGGACAACACTAACCTGCTTTCCCTTCCGGAGTGGACGATCAACCACCTAGCAAATCTAAAAACCTATGTCAAGGAATATTTAGCCAGCTCATAAATTTGGTTTCTGCATACTATATATTGCGTCCTCTGCGATTCTAGGCCATAAATGTGGTAATGATCATTTGCGTTGTGCGCCGGGGCGATCAGGGAGACCTGGGAGCTTTGGGCAGAATGCAGCGGCGAGGCGCAAGTCTCGATTGAGCGGACCGGGCCTGATGGTACCTTCGCTGTGAACAGACCTGACACGTCTGATTTGACTACAGTCGTATCCTTGTCGTTCAGTGGCACCTGTTGGGCGGCTGGTAGAATTTATTTATCGGACGGGAAGGGGCGGAGATCGCAGCACTTGCCGACGAACCCAAAAACGCTAGGGTCATCGGGGAGAACAAGTAATGCGCGCTTCATGCAAAAACGTGCCAGTTCGGCACGGCACTGCGGGCCAGGCCAACGGCTTTCGCTTGCGGTACTGACACTTGCGTTGTGCGCCGGGGCGATCAGGGACACCTGCAAGCTTTGGGCAGAATGCAGCGGCGAGGCGCAAGTCTCGATTGAGCGGACCGGGCCTGATGGTACCTTCGCTGTGAACAGATGAGATGTCAGACGGGTTAGGATTGCCAACAGGGCCTAAGGACAAAAGAATTTCGAATTTCGCCGCGCAAGTACGGCGAACCAAAGTGCTTGAGCGAGCGTGGACTGCCATTCAACGGAATGCACGAAATTCAAAGTCCCCCGGTACAAGAAAAGAGATTGCCGAATTCTCCAAGGACCATACAACAAATCTTCGTCGAATAGCTCGTCATCTGAGAGAAAAAAGATTCATTTTCCCTCCGGCGCGCGGCGTGAAAATTCCCAAAGATAAAAAAGACAAGTCTAATTTCCGCCCGCTTGTTGTAGCGAGAGTTGAGTCGCGGGTCGTCCAACGCGCGATCCATGATGTACTAGTGACAATTCCCGCAATTCAGAAATTTGTGCAAACACCATTCAGTTTTGGCGGTGTCAAGAAGGTCAGTGGCAACAAAATGGCAGCAGTACCTGCTGCCATTAAAGCCGTTCTGGATGCAATAGGTTTCGGAAGTAGTTTTGTCATTCGTTCGGACATTGCAAACTTTTTCACTCGCATTCCCAAGACTGAGGTCACCAAGATCGTGGCAAATGCCGTGAACGAGCGCGAATTCATGGAGCTGTTTACTCGCGCAATTACAGTCGAACTAGAAAATATGGCACAGTTACGGGAGCACGCGCATGCGTTTCCCATTGAAGACATTGGAGTGGCGCAAGGAAATTCTCTCTCGCCCCTACTTGGTAATCTCATTTTATACAAGTTTGATCTGGAGCTGAACAAAGATGCTGATGTCCGGTGCATTCGCTATATCGACGACTTTATAATCTTGGCACCAAATAAGCAGGTTGCAGAGAACACTTTCGCAAAAGCCCTGCACTTGCTCAAGAATCTTGGCATGACCGTATCCAGCTCAAAAACCCAAAGAGCCACAACAGCGGAAGGCTTCGAATTCCTCGGTATTCAACTCTCCAATGGGTTCATCCGGCCTAGCCGGAAAGCGCAAGAGAGAGTGATCGCTTCAATTGAAGAGACCTTCAAGGAAAGCCAGGACGCTTTTCGAAACTACTTCAAAAACGGCGAATTTTTTAGGCAGCATTCGCTACTGGAAACTCTTGGAACCGTCAGCGGCATCATGCAAGGTTGGGGGAAGCACTACCGCTTTTGCAATGACACAATTGTCTTTCAAAAATTGGACCAGCGTATCGAATTGCTATTGCGCGAATATTTATCAAGATATGGGGACGGACGAAAAAGTGCTGACGAGGCCGGTCGTTGGCGCCTCCTTGGTTTGGAAGCATTGGCGAAGATCGAGCGAGAGCCCTTCGACTGGCCTAAGAAACCACAGAATTGACCTTCTCTAACAGGGCTGAACGGCGACGCTGGATGTTGACGAACTTGGCTGGCCGAAGCAACTACGGTGAGCAGCTTGGACGCAAAAAGCTCGGCCGGACGTCCGTGACTAAGCTCACCTCAAATTGCTCTTCGGAAACAGCACTTGATTGGGTTTTGCATTCAGTCGCTTCAACATTTCCTGGATCAGCCGCGTTTTGGTGCGGCCCGCTTCCTTGGGCGGCACGATGTAACGCACTATGGCCTCGAGCCAGGTGTTTTCACTGACGCGAAAATGAACGACGGGATGCTCCTTCACTTCGAGTTCGTCCACCGGTGTTCCCGACAGGATGCGCTTATAGACCTTCACCTTCTCGCTCATGATGTCGCCGATCTGCTCGGCAACGACTTCTTTCATCGTTTTCGCCACAAATTCCAGATCGCTTTCATACGCGATCTGGAACTTGATTTCGTTCCAGATATACGGAAACAGCGGCCAGGAATAGTTGAACACCGGTGTGTCAAAGACGGTGGAGTTCGGAAACTTGATGACTCGTCCGCTGGGATGATCGGTCCAAAGATATTCGCCGCCAAATTCCCATAACGTCGTGTCGAGATAGCTGACATCAATGACATCGCCATGAGCGTCACCGATGCGAATGCGGTCGCCAACGCGATAAGGCGCCCGGGCCAAAATATAAATCCACGCAATAAAACTGGAAATCGGCATTTGCAGCGCAAAACCGAGAATCAGTGAAATCAGGCCGAGCGAAACAACGGCGGTGTACCAGTTCGCAAATAAAACCGAAATGGCCACGAAGACGACGGCTACCACGACGACCAATCGAAAGATGCGTTTCAGATTAAAACGCGAAACACGATTGGGAATTGGGCCAATGAGAAAAACTTCGATAGCCTTCGCCACAGTCAGCATGACGAAAATGAGAAGGCCGCCCTTAACGTAATTCAGAACGCGGCCGCGGACATGTGCATCAAGCCATTCTTCGCGCGAATTGATCAGGACCTGGACACCAAAAAGAAGCAAGGCGGCGGCGGCGAAACCAACCATCCACCAGATGTCTTCCTTGCTGAAGCGGGATTTTTCCTCGAGCTTGTCCGCCTTCTGTTGAATAGTTTTTGGATTGGCTGTCTCTTGCGCGGCCCGTTCGAGCCGGGAAAGGTTCTCTTGTTCTTCAGCGCGCTTTTCCATGGTTTCACCACTTCTTTACAAGTACCTCATCTACGCCGTTTGCCTTATAACTCCGATTCAAATTGCTCAGCGCAAACCTCGAAGGGAGGCTAACTCTGTCCATGCGCCGCCAGCACGTGGCCGGCGAGGTAGAGGGAGCCGCAGATGAGGATGCGGGGAGCCGGCGTTACCAGCGAGGCTTGGCGGAGGGCGGCTTCGAGGGTTGATGCGGTTTCGGCGGGGAGGCCCTTGGCTCTGGCGGCTTCGGCCAGGGTTTCGGCGGCAACCGCGTTTTCCTCGCCCGGAATGGTGAGGGCGACGACGCGGTGGGCCATGCCGGCGAAGGCGCCGATGAATTGGCCCGCATCCTTGGTGTTGAGCATGCCCCAGATGAGCACAAGCGGGCGCGAGTGGCGGTCGTTGAGATCGGAGAAGGCCTGGGCCAGCACGCGGCCAGCCGATGGATTATGCCCGCCGTCGAGCCACAGTTCGGCATCGGCCGCGACATGGGGCGACAGCGCGCCTGTGCCCAGGCGCTGCATTCTGGCGGGCCATGTCACGGATTTGAGCCCAAGCGCTACGTGGGCTTCGGCTACTCGGGGATCGGCAAGCTCGCGGACGCTGGCCACCGCATTGCCGGCATTGTCGATCTGGTGGCGGCCTTGCAAATGCGGAACGGGGAGATCGAGCAGGCCCGCCTCATCCTGAAACACCAGGCGGCCATGCTGCTCGAAGCTTTGCCAATCCTGATTGGCGATTTGAAGCGGCGCTCCCACGCGCGCGGCCACGCGCTCGATCTCGGCGCGGGCTTCATCGGGCTGGGCGCCCACGATGGCGGGAACGCCGCGCTTCAGGATGCCCGCCTTCTCGTGGGCAATCGCCGTTAGCGTGTCGCCGAGATATTGCTGGTGATCGTAATCGATGGTGGTGATGACCGAAAGGCGCGGGGCCGCGATGACATTGGTGGCATCGAGCCTGCCGCCCAGGCCCACTTCGAGAATGAGATAATCGGCGGGCTCCCGGGCGAAGGCCAGGAAGGCCGCCGCCGTGGTGATCTCGAAGAAGGTGATGGTGTGGCCGCCATTGGCCTGCTCGCATTCTTCCAGCAGGGTTGAGAGAGCGTCTTCCGCGATGAGCTCACCGCCCACGCGGATGCGCTCGTGGAACTTCACCAGATGGGGCGAGGTGTAGCAATGGACCTTGAGGCGGGCCGCCTCGAGAATGGCGCGGAGGATGGCGACCGTCGAGCCCTTGCCGTTGGTGCCCGCCACATGGATGACCGGCGGCAGTTTCGTTTGCGGGTTGCCCAGCACCGCGAGGATGCGCCACATGCGCTCGAGGCTCAAATCGATGATCTTGGGATGCAGCGTGAGAAGCCGCGTCAGGATGGCGTCGCTTGGGGGCAAGGGAGATTATTGCGCGGCTTCGGCTTGAACGGCTGGAACCAGCGCTGCGCCATTGAGAGCGGGAAGCTCCGGCGCTTTCATCAGCATGCGGGCGATGCGGCTCACCGTCTCGCGCATCTGGTGGCGATGCACCACCATATCCTCCATGCCGTGCTCTTCGAGATATTCAGCACGCTGGAAACCGGCGGGGAGCTTCTCGCGGATCGTCTGCTCGATAACGCGCTGGCCGGCGAAACCGATGAGAGCACCCGGCTCGGAAATCTGGATGTCGCCGAGCATGGCATAGGAGGCGGTGACGCCGCCCGTGGTCGGATGGGTGAGCACGACGATGTAGGGGAGCTTGGCGAGGCGGAGTTCCTGCACGGCGACCGTGGTGCGCGGCAATTGCATGAGCGAGAGCACGCCCTCCTGCATGCGGGCGCCGCCGGAGGAGACGAAGAAGACGAAGGGAGTCTTGCGTTCCACAGCGGCGCGCATGGCGGCGATGATGGCTTCGCCCGCGGCCATGCCAAGCGAGCCGCCCATGAAGGCGAAATCCTGGACGGCGATGACGATGGGGAGTTCATCGAGCGTACCGTGGCCGGCGAGAATGGCATCCTCCGCACCGGTTTTCTGGCGGGCTTCCTTCAGGCGATCGGCATATTTGCGCTCGTCGCGGAATTTGAGCGGATCATGGGGTGCCGCGGGCATGGCGATTTTTTCGTAGGCGCCGTTATCGAACATGGATTGAAGGCGCACTTCCGGCGCCATGCGCATGTGATAGCCGGAGCCGGGGATGACGAACTGGTTGGCCTCGAGATCCTTGTAGAAGACCATCTGGCCCGAATCCGGGTCCTTGATCCACATGTTCTCGGGAACCTCGCGCTTGACGCCGAGGATCGAGCGGATTTTCGGGCGGACGAAATTCTTGATCCAGTTCAAGTGTGGTTCCTCAAGCCGCTGGCGATGTCGCTCACCAAGGTGTGAACCGCTTTTACCGTTTTGGCGGTGGGTTTGCCAGCTTTTGTGAGGCTGTCTTTCACCGCGCTGACGAGGGCGGAGCCGACGACGACGCCATCGGCATCCTCGGCAATGGCGCGGGCCTGCTTGGCGGTTTTCACACCGAAGCCCACGGCGATGGGGAGATTGGTGTGCTTGCGGAGACGATTGACATTGGCCTTGACGCTTTTGAGATCGGGAGCCTTGGTGCCGGTGATGCCGAGCACTGAGACATAATAGACGAAGCCTGAGGTGTTCTTGAAAACCTTCGGCGCGCGCTTGTCGTCCGTTGTCGGCGTGGCGAGGCGGATGAAATTGAGATCGGCGTTCATCGCCGGAAGGCACAGCTCATCGTCTTCTTCCGGTGGGAGATCGACGACAATAAGTCCATCGACGCCGGCGGCCTTTGCATCCTTCAGGAACTTGGGGACACCATAGACATAGATCGGATTGTAATAGCCCATGAGAACGATGGGTGTATCCTTGTCCCCTTTGCGGAACGCGCCCACCATCGCCAGCGTTTTCTTCATGGTCTGGCCGCCATGGAGCGC
>JACMJT010000273.1 GCA_014380505.1 Hyphomicrobiales bacterium
GGCTGCACGGCCCCGAAGCGCGACGAGAACCAGCTCCACGCAGCGGTGGTCGAACTCGTCGCCTTGGACGACGCCGAGATCAAATACTCGACGGTGCAGAACTGGTATCCCGGCGACGCCGAAGGCAAGGGCGGCATCTACAATTTCGTCACCAAGCGCGGCGATTGCCGTGGGCGGCACTCGAAAATCTCCTGGACGCAAGTCGAAACCGGCTCCGCCATCACCTGGAAGTACCCGAGCTGCATCCTGCGCGGCGACGACTCGCGGGGCGAATTCTATTCGATCGCCATTTCCAATGGCCGTCAGCAGGTGGACAGTGGCACCAAGATGATCCATCTGGGCAAGAACACCTCAAGCCGCATCGTTTCCAAGGGCATCGCCGCTGGGCGTAGCGACAACACCTATCGCGGCCTCGTCTCGGCCCACCGCAAGGCGACCAACGCCCGCAACTTCACCCAATGTGACTCGCTACTGATCGGCGACAAGTGCGGTGCCCACACGGTGCCTTACATCGAGGCAAAAACTTCGACCGCCCAGTTCGAGCACGAGGCGACGACCTCGAAAATCTCCGACGACCAGATGTTCTACTGCATGTCACGCGGAATGACTCAGGAAGAGGCCGTGGCCCTCATCGTCAACGGTTTCGTCCGCGACGTGCTCCAGCAACTGCCGATGGAATTCATGGCGGAGACGCAGAAGCTCATCGGCATTTCCCTCGAAGGGAGTGTCGGATGATCTATCGCATCTGGCATGGCTACACGACGCTGGAGAATGCCGGTGCTTACGAAGCTCTGCTCCAGAGTGAAATCTTCCACGGTATCGAGTCGAAGAAGATCGAAGGATTTCGCGGCATCGACCTGATCCGCCGCCGCAGTGGCGACGAGGAAGAGTTCATCACCATCATGCGCTTCGACAGCATCGAAAATGTAAAATCCTTCACTGGGCAAGACTACGAAACAGCATATGTGCCGGACGCCGCCCGCAAGGTGCTCAAGAGATTCGATGCCAGATCGCAACACTATAACCTGCGCGAAAGCCGCGCGTACTGAACAACGAAAGCTAAGACCGCAATCATGCTAGAAATCAAAAATCTCCACGTGAAGCTAGCCAATGAAGACCGCGCCATCGTCAACGGTCTTTCGCTCAGCGTGAAGTCGGGCGAGGTCCATGCCATCATGGGGCCGAACGGCTCGGGCAAATCGACGCTGTCCTATGTGCTGGCGGGCCTCGCCGGCTACGAAGTAACCGATGGCTCCGTCACTTACAAAGGCGAGGACTTGCTCGCCATGACGCCCGACCAACGCGCGGCCAAGGGCGTGTTTCTCGCCTTCCAGTATCCGGTCGAGATTCCCGGCGTCGCCACCATGCAATTCCTCAAGGTGGCGCTGAATTCCCAGAAGAAATCGCGCGGGGAGAAGGAACTTTCAACGCCGGATTTCATGCGCCTGGTCAGGGACCGCGCCGCCAAGCTCGCTATCTCCCAGGATATGCTGAAACGGGCGGTAAATGTGGGCTTTTCCGGCGGCGAAAAGAAGCGCGCCGAAATCCTGCAAATGGCGGTTCTCGAACCCTCGCTCTGCGTGCTTGATGAAACCGATTCCGGTCTCGATATCGATGCGCTGCGCGTCGTTGCCGACGGCGTCAACGCATTGCGTTCCCCCGAGCGGGCCATGGTCGTCATTACTCACTATCAGCGCCTGCTCGATTATATTGTGCCGGACAAGGTGCATGTCCTGTCGCAAGGCCGTATCGTGAAGTCCGGCGACA
>JACMJT010000274.1 GCA_014380505.1 Hyphomicrobiales bacterium
ATCGCGTGGCAGGTGCGGATGCCAACCCCTACCTGGTGCTGGCCGGCATTCTGGCCGGCGCCATTGTCGGCATCGAGCGTGAGATGATGCCAGCTGATCCGGTGCGCGGTGATGCCTATACGCTGAAGCTCAAGGGCCTGCCGCCGGATTGGGCCTCGGCCATTGACGCGTTTGCCGCGGGCTCCATCGTTGAAGACACCATGCCGGTCATGCTGCGCGACATGCTGGTCGCCTGCAAACGCCAGGAGCTTGATACTTTCGCGGCCCAGGTGACTGACTTTGAATATGAGACTTATCTGGACATGGTCTAGGGTGGAGCCGTGACCCGCAGTGCAAAGCTGGGCATTCTGCGTTATGCGGTGGCGCTCCTGGTCACCGCGATGTTTCTGTTTCCATTTTTCTGGTGGGCGCTGACGTCGATCAAACCTTCCTCGGCCATCTTCGATATCAACCGTATCGTCGTTTTCGATTTCATACCCACGTGGGACAACTACCAGGTTACACTTTTCGGCGGCGGCCCGGTTCTCTTCGATTCCCGCAGGACCTTAAGCGATAGCCTTGTGGTTGCTCTGGGGGCCACCTCCCTTACAATTTTTTTGGCGCTGCCGGCGAGCTTCGCCTTGTCGTTCCTCTGGTTCAGGTTGAGCCGGGCCTATTATTTGTGGTTTATTTTCCAGCGTTTCCTGCCGCCAATCGTGGCCATTATCCCGCTGGTCTTCATGTTTCATTTCGTCGGCCTTCTCGACACGCGGGCTGGGCTTGTCATGGCCCATACGGCGATGAATTTGCCGTTCGCGGTGTTGATCCTGAAGTCCTTCTTTGATGAAGTGCCGCGGGAAGTGGGAGAAGCGGCGGCAATCGATGGCGCCAACCGCTTCCAGATATTTTTCAGAATTTTCACACCCATGATCAAAGGCGGGATCGCGGCAACCGCGGTGCTGTGCTTCATCTTCTCATGGACCGAATTTCTTCAGGCGCTGTTCCTGACGAACTCCATCCGCACGCTGCCGGTCCAGGCCCTTAACGTGATGACTGTAAGCTGGGGATTTACCTCCGCCCTCACGACGACCGCCATGATCCCCTGTTTCATCTTCATCCTGCTGAGCCAGAGGCATCTGGTGCGCGGGCTGACCATGGGTTTCCAGAAGGGCTGAAGCCGGGAATTAGACGGGTAACAGATTGAGAGGATGCCTCCGGCTCTACCCCATATACTGTCCGCCGTTCACGTGCAGGATTTGCCCGGTGACATAGCCTCCCATGGAAGTGGAGGCGAGCAGAAGGATGGGGCCAACACACTCTTCCGGGGTTCCGGCGCGGCCGAGGGGAACCGACTTTTTCATGGCCTCCATGCGCTCTGGCGGGGTTGCCGCATGGAAGGCCGTTTCAATCACCCCGGGGGCTATGGCGTTCACGCGGATGTTGCGCGAAGCGAGGTCGGTTGCCATGTGGCGTGTGAGATTATGCACATAGGCCTTAGCGCAGGCGTAGTGGCCCGAACCCACGCCGCCGCCGTTGGCCCCGGCGATGGAGCCCACGTTGATGATGGCG
>JACMJT010000275.1 GCA_014380505.1 Hyphomicrobiales bacterium
GCAACGATGCTGGGGTTGAACAAGGCCGCGGCTTCAAACGAATATTCGTGGAGATACTAGGCCCCGATCAGTTGGCGCTTGATCGCGGTAAAACAGTCGTGGCTGGCAAAGGCGCCTTCCATCTCTTCGGCGCGGGCCTCGAATTGGGCCAACAGGTTGCGATGCCGCCCCTGGAAATTCTCCAGAACCTCCGCCAGTTGCGCCGCCGCATCCTCGTCGCCCAGCGCCAGAACACGGTCAACGATGTGGTTGGCGCGGGTCTTGTCGGTGGGGTTCAGGTCGCGCGGTTCGGTGGCCGGCTTGAAGGGCCGCACGATCACCCTGGCCGGATCGGGACGAAGATAGAGAGCCTGGCGGTTCAGGAACTGGATTTGTGACAAATGGCCCCCTGGTCGAGATCAATCTTCGCGAGACTTGGCGTGGAGCGTGGCAAGAGCTTCACGCGACTTTCACCAAGCCGATGCGCCTGGCGAATTTCCGCAAGACTCAAGAGATAAGAGACGACGGATTCACCGCCTTTGTTCTGGTTGACCCGGTCGGGATGCAAGCCGTCATGGCAACTACCCGTTTCCAGATCGATAAGCGGAAGCGACAGATCGTTGTGGCCCAGGAACCAGGAAAATACGTGCAGCGCCTCGGTCTTCCATTTCGGGTCGCCGTCCGCCTGCCAGGCCGCCAGGCAAGCCGAGATCGTCGCGGTGGCTTCCAGCGGCTGCTGATCGAACATGCGCGGCGCGGCGCGCTTGTCGTCAAAGCCTTGTGTGCCGACGGGACGGAAAACGCCCGACGCCCCGGTTTGCCGGGTGACAAGCCAGCGCAGCGATCGCAAACCAGCCAAGGTGTAGGCAGCCGTGCCCGTCGCAATGCCCGTCAGGAGCAGGGCTTGCGGCAGCCTGGCATTGTCATAGGCCAAGCCTTCCTCGAACCAGATCCAGTTTTCACTTTCCACCGATGCCAGAATGCAGATCAGCCTGTCGGCCAGCGACGTTCGCAGCCGCGCCGCCAGTGCGTTGTCCGCAACGACGCTGCAATAGGCGTGCAGGCCCAACAAGGAAAATGCCCAGGCGCGTGGGGAAGTAAAATCCTCGGCGGCCGGCAACGCCGCGTCGAACAGGTCCCTGGCCCATTGGCGGCGCGAGGGGCTGATATCGCTGCGGGCGCATTCGCCCAGGGCCCACAAGGTGCGCCCATGGCTGTCTTCCGAGCCGCTTTCTTCCAGCCAGACCCGGCCGAAGCTCATGAAATTCCGGAACCGTTTGGTTGCCGGGTTCCAGGCATGTTGCAGGAAAGCGGCCAGCCGCGCCGTCAATACGTCGGAAAGGGGTTCCTCTCCGGTGGTGTTGAGGGCGCAAGCCAGCAGCAGCGCGCGGGCATTGTCGTCTATGCAATAGCCGTGCGAGCGGTCCGGTATCGAATGAATGGCGTGCTGAAACAGGCCGGTATCGTCGCACATCGACAGGAGATGGCCGGTCTGCATGTCCGGCGGCGTGCTTCTTGCCGGTGCTCTTTTGTCCAGATTTGCGATCACATTGAGGCGGTGGCTGCGGCGGGCCCGACCAAAAACGCCATGGTATTTTTCTCCGATGCGTTTCCAGGTCATGGACCGGCTCTCGGAATAGGCCCGGACACGCATGGCTTGGCGCCGGGGATCATCCGTCAGCAATCGCGATACCTCGGCGCCGATCGCGGCCGAGTCATGAAACGGAACCAGCACGCCGCGCCCATCCGCCAGCAATTCGCGCGCGTGCCAATAGGGCGTCGAAACCACCGCTTTCCCCAGGCCAAAGCTGTAGGCGAGTGTTCCGGAGGTCATTTGCGCTTCGTTGAAGTAGGGCGTCACATAGACGTCGCACATGGATATGAAATCCAGCAACGTCGGCTGGTCCACGAACTGGTCGAGAAAGACGACATTATCCTGCACGCCCAAGGCGTCGGCGCGCGCCATCAGGCTTTGGCGATAGGTCTCGCCTTCCTGCCGCACAAGATTGGGGTGTGTCGCGCCGAGAACGACATAGACCGCATCGGGCCGGCTTTTCAGGATCAGCGGCATCGCCTCGATCACCACTTCGATCCCCTTGTTGGGAGACAGAAGTCCAAAGGTCAGGATCACCGGCTTGGCGGTGAAGCCCAGCTTGACCTTTGCCAAATCCGGTTCGACGAAGGGAAAGTCGGGAATGCCGTGCGCAATGACCTCGATCTTCTCGACCGGAACGTCATAGACGGTGTGCAGCAGCTCGCGCGCCTTTTGCGCCATCACCACCACGATGGACGAGCGTTCCGCGATCTTGCGCAGGACATCGAACTGAGCAGGTGAGGGATGGGACAGAACCGTGTGGAAGGTCGTCACCACCGGCATGTCCAAACGGTCGATCAATGCCAGGACGTGCGCCCCGGCCTCGCCGCCGAAAATGCCGAATTCGTGCTGAAGCGAAACCACGTCGTATTTCTGGGCATTCAGGAAATCCGCGGCCTGCGCATAATCCTCGAGAACGTCGTCACGGATGTGGAACTTGACCTCGGCGGGATAGTCATAGGCCCGCCGGCCGTCATTCATCGCCACGATGCAGGTATCGATCTGCGTGAAGGACTGAACGCACCTGTGCAAGTCGGTGGTGAAGGTCGCAATTCCGCAGCGGCGCGGCAGGGAGTTTCCAATGAAGGCAACGCGCTTGAGCTGGGTCATGGCCACTCCGTGGCGGGTTCAGGCCGCTTTCAAGTTGACCGCCTTGGCGCCTTTGACATCCGATTGGGTGTCGAAGGAGATGCGCTGGCCTTCCGCCAGGACAGTCATGCCGGCGGCCTCGACGGCGGAGACATGCACAAAGACATCCTTGCCGCCGCCTTCCGGCGACACAAAGCCAAAGCCCTTACCCGAATTGAAGAATTTCACTGTTCCGATTGTCATGTTCACTCCGATGCCTGACGCCAAGCACATGCTTGAGCGGCGCGGAAGGACACATCTGTCTGAAGGGTGGTTGCCCCGGCCAGGCGCCGGATGCGGATGGTGAGTACAACTTCGCGTTCAACCATGGAACGCCGTCGCCATACACACATAGGCGCTTGTACCGCCGAATACAAGCAAGGCGGAATGGAACAATCGCGCGGTTTCTTGGCTTTCTTCGATGCGGCGGGAATGAGTTAAGACGCGGCGGCAGCGACGTGCTATCCTGGCACATGGCGCAGTTGGAAAGGCCTCGCGAAACCGTCGAATATCGCGGCTATTCCCTGCAAGTCACCTATGATTCGCCGCAATGGCAAGTGTCGATTGGCATGGTGGTGAAGGACAGACCGGCACTTCCGCCCGAAAGACAGATCGTTAAAGGGTGGAACGAGGAAGAGACGATGAAGCGCGCGAAATCGCGGATCGATCTTTTGATTGAAAGCCCCAGCCTCCATTAGAGGTCGCAATGAGCTATCGCGGATACGACCTGGAACAGAAAACCCTGATGGTTGGGTGGCAGATTACCATCACCAGGGACGGCAAGTTCGTCCACAATGGAAGCGTCACGAAAAGCCTGGCCTCCGCCATGGACGAGGCGGAGAAATTCGTCGATCGGGCTATTGCCCAAGCAGATAGCGCCGCATCAGGTGTGTCCGCGCCCGCTTAAAGGTATCGTCCTCGCCCGTCTTGGCGTAGACTTCGTCCATGCTCAAAGGAATTGAAAAGATGGAGCGGTCGGCGCGTTACATCGTCAGACTGCAGAAGGACGGCCAGTACATGGTCGTCATGTCCCGGCCGGAATGGGCCAATAGGGAGATTCCCGGTTTTGCGACCGAAGCCGAGGCCAATGCCTGGATTGCAGCGCGCCGGCAGCAATCCAGGCTATGACCTTCACGCTGCGTTAGCCGGGTTTGCGAGTCGTGCGCAAACGATGCCGCGAGCGTGTGGTGAGCAGCTTGTAATTTCCGCTTCACTTCCCATATCCCAAGACGGGTGACGCGGCCCAGGTTGAGACCGTCGCGACGAAGTAACGAGTTTCTGGCGCGATTGAGAGCCCTCGCACCTGCGGTGCACCGCGTTTGTGTGTTTTGGGCAGATTCCGCGCTGGGCGCAGCCGGTTGGCAGCGATGCCGCCGGCTGCTGCCTTTCTTCAAAGGACCCGCCATGCAGACCCGCCTGACGCGTGAAGAGAATTTCCGGCTCAGCCGGGTTTATGCCAAGGGCTGGAACGCCGCCCGATCCCAATCGCTGGGGCCGGCGACTCCGGCCAATCCCTTTACGACTCAGCCGGAGCGAGAGCGCTGGGACGAGGGATACACCGGCGGTCTGGAATATTATCGCACCGGCCCGCGCTTTATTCCCCAACGCACGGCGAAGGCGGAACCCTAGCGCCGCAAAAAGCCGTGCCTAGGCCGGGAGCGGCCCGTGCAGGATAAAACGACCGCGATTGCCACACAGGCCATCATGCCGAGCGAAAGCCATATCAGCGCAGCCGGGGGTCTTTTGCGCATAGCCCCATTCTACGCCGATCCCCAAGAAAACCTACCGGTGTCGGTGTGTGGCTTACGGGATTTTTTCCCGCCCGTTGCGCCGGCTTCGCGGCTTTGCCAAGCGGGAATTGCGGCTAACTGCCCGGAACTGCCGCGTTATCGCCCCGGCCGGAATGGCGGGTGACAGTGCGATGACGGCTAAGCACCCTGGCGATGAAGCCGACATAGCGGACGACAAACTCGGCTATGGCATGGGGCCTGCTTTCTTCCACGATACGCAGACGGCTGCCAAAATCGCGCAAGACATACTGCCCGCTTTCGCGCTCCAGGCCCCAGCCGCCAACCAGCCGCTGGTCATGACCGCGCTTCAGCCATTTGTCGGCCAACTTCGGTTCCTTGGCGATCACGTCTTCGACGTCCGCGACTTTGAGGGTTTGCGGTGCATCGAGATACCCGGCTTCCTTCAGCAGGGTTGCCGTCGACGAATCTTTTTGGTCGAACAGTTCGGGAACTTGGCTGACTTTTTCCGCCAGGGACATCGGGACACCAAGGGTGCGAGGGACCTAAACAAAACGCAGTTCCCCGCGCACCGATCCCGCGAATCGCGGCTTTTCTTTGAGGGAACATCTGTCTCAATGACAAACGATCTCGGCTTCCTGAGCTTGCAGTGACTGCGACTCGACGGGTGCCGGTGGCTCATTGAACAGCCCACGGCTCACCACCTTGCCGGTAACGTCATGGAAATCCACTTTGCTGGTGGCATAGGTCTTCTTGCCGCAATCCATCAGATGCAAGGTCCGCATCTCGATATACTGTGCCGTGCCTTTGGCATTCTCCGGCGCGATGAGGGTGTTGTCATAGACGCTGATGGTGTGGGGCACGGTGTAGATCACCCGGCTCCAATATTTCGCATAACCGCCCTCCACGGCGCCTTCGCGCGCCACAAAAACGGTGCGGGCGTATTTGGCGTCGCCGATGCGGGCGACCTCGAACCAGGTCAGCTCGCCGGTGGCGGGTTGCGCCAGGGCAGGTTGCGAAAACAGCCCGATCGCAAAAGCGATAATCTTCGTGCGCGTTAACCGCATGGCCTGCAATTCCCCGTGCCGTTCTGGATGCGGCCAGGCGCAATCAAGCCGGCTGCGGCGCGGCAGCCGCGCGCGTAAAAATCAGCGTGACGCGCATGCCTTGCCCCGGAACGGAGGCCACCTGCACCTGGGCTTTGGCGTTCTCCCGCAGAGATTGCACGATAAGGGCGCTGAGCTTGCCGCGCTTGGGCCAGTCAACGCCTTCGGGCAGGCCTACGCCGTTGTCCGCGACGGTGACCCTGCACCCGTTGCCGTCAGAGACGCTTTCCAGCGTGATGGTGCCGCCCGGGCGCCCGACAAAGGCATGTTTGAGGGCGTTGGTCAGCAATTCGTTGACCACCAGACCCGCCGGCATTGCGACGTTGACCGAGACCGGATAGGCATCGACCTTAAGTTCGAGCCGAACGCCCTCCACGGCATGCGCGTGCAACACCGCCGCCGCGACGTCGCTCAAATATACCCCCAAGTCGACTTCACCCGCTTCGCTGCTGGGGTCCAAAAGGGCGTATAGGATCTTTATGGCTTCGATCCGCCCTGCCAAGCGCTGGAAGGGCGCCGTATCGATCAGGCCGTCCGCATTGCGCGCCTCGATGCGCATCAATGCGGTGATCATTTGCAGGTTGTTCTTCACCCGGTGCTGCACTTCCAGAAGCAGGGCGTCTTTCTCCCTGAGGCGCTTTTCGAGTTCGACGCGTTCCTCCTGCTTGTGAAGCCCCACCTTAACGAGCGCGGCGAAGCGGTATGCCGGAACGCCCTCTTCATTCTCGATGACGTTGGAATAGGCGTCAACGTGCTGTTCTTTTTTGTCTTCGCCGGTCGACAAGAATGTGCCCAGAAAATCGCTTCCTTCGGCGATGGCGTTGCCCAGAACAAGACCCGAATCCGCGTCGGATGAAGGGCATTGGAGAACGCTCCAGGGCTTTCCCTCAAGACGTGCCGCGCTTTGGCCGCAGACCCGCTCGAACTCCGGGTTGACATAGACGATGCGTTCATTCGCTCCGATCTGCGACACGATGATCGCAATCGGAACCTGGTCGAGAAACCGCCGGAACTGTTCGCTCTCCAGCGCGTCCGCCAAATCCGGTGTCGCGACCAGCGCCTCGATTTGACCGGATTGTTCGGCGCTTCGCTGGTCGTCCACGATTGTGTTGCCCTGACATTGTAAGTCGATTGTAGAATCTTGCGCGGACCATAGGGCCTGCGCGCCGCA
>JACMJT010000276.1 GCA_014380505.1 Hyphomicrobiales bacterium
GCGGAACTCCACGCTCTGGAAACAGCATTGGGAAATCCGCAACGCCCGCTCGTCGCCGTCGTCGGCGGCGCCAAGATATCGACCAAGCTTGAGCTGCTGGGCAATCTTACAGGGATAGCCAATGTGATTGTGATTGGCGGCGCCATGGCCAACACATTCCTTGCGGCGCAGGGTTACCCGGTTGGCAAGTCACTGTGCGAGCACGACCTCGCCAAAACGGCGCGCAATATCCTTGAAACCGCCAAAACTAAAAACTGCACCATCCTTCTACCGGCCGACGTGATAGTGGCCAAGGAATTCAAGGCGAATTCGCCAAGCCGCGCCGCCGGTCTTGACGATGTGACAGCCGATGACATGATCCTCGACGTTGGCCCGCGAACGATTGCGACGATCAACAATGCCTTCGACGATGCCCGCACACTGGTGTGGAACGGCCCGCTTGGCGCCTTCGAACTTTCTCCCTTCGATGCTGCCACCGTCGCCTGCGCCAAATATGCAGCGAACCTCACGAAATCCGGCAAGCTTGCCTCGATCGCCGGTGGCGGCGATACTGTGTCGGCGCTCAATCATGCAGGCGTAGCCGATGATTTCACTTACGTCTCAACGGCCGGTGGCGCTTTCCTCGAATGGCTCGAGGGTAAGCCCCTGCCCGGTGTCAAAGCTCTGGAGGAAATGAAATGACCGAGAAACTTGCCGCTATCGCACACCGCATGGTCACCCCCGGAAAGGGCATTCTCGCCGCCGATGAATCCACCGGCTCCATCGCCAAACGGCTTGAATCGATCAACACGCCATCGACGGAGGAGAGCCGCCGCGATTACCGCGAGATGCTGTTCTCCGCGGCGGACGCCATGAAAACCTGCATTTCCGGTGTCATCCTCTTCGATGAAACACTGCGGCAGAAGGCGAGAAATGGCACGCCCCTCGTCGATGTCATCAAGTCGGCAGGCGCCATTCCCGGCATCAAGCTCGACACGGGCGCTAAACCGCTCGCCCTGTCATCCGGCGAAACCATAACGGAAGGCCTCGATGGCCTGTCTTCCCGCGTGGCCGAGTATGCCAAGCTCGGCGCCCAATTCGCCAAATGGCGCGCTGTCATCGACATCGGCAAAGGCATTCCCTCTCATAACGCCATCCACGCCAATGCCCATGCGCTCGCGCGCTATGCCGCGATCTGCCAGGCCGGCGGCATCGTGCCGATTGTCGAGCCGGAAGTCCTGATGGATGGCGATCACGATATCGAAGCCTGCGCTAGAGTCACCGAATGGGTGTTGAAAGAACAGTTCCAGGAGCTCTATTACGCCGGCGTCGAACTGGAAGGTATTATTCTTAAACCCAACATGGTCATCCCCGGCAAGAAATCCGCAAAGCAGGCATCCCGCGAGGAAGTGGCGGAAAAGACCCTCGCGATATTGAAGCGCTGTGTGCCAGCCGCCGTTCCCGGCATCGCCTTCCTGTCGGGTGGCCAGTCGAGCGAGGATGCGACCGCACACCTCCACTATATGAACGCTGCGGGACCGCTGCCGTGGACGCTCACCTTCTCCTATGGCCGCGCGCTGCAAGCCGATGCGCTCAAGGCATGGGGCGGAAAGTCCGAGAACGTGGCCGCTGGCCAGCGCGCCTTCTCGCACCGCGCCAAGATGAACGCTCTCGCCGCTTCCGGAAAGTGGACACCGTCGCTGGAGAAGGCGGCCTGATCCCGCGCCTTTTCCTCGTGGCGCCGGAGGGAAGCGCAAATCACTTGGCGGCGTGTCTCAAGGCGGCCTGCGCTGCGGGCGATGTAGCAAGCCTTCTCCTGCCCCCATCGCTTGCCAGGGAGCTGACACCGCTTGCGCAAGAATTGGGCGTAGCGGTCCTCGCCCTCGGAGTTGCGCAAAACGCCGACGGTGTTCACGTGGAGGCGACCGCCGAAGCCGTAACGGCCGCTCGCCAGTCCGTAGGCGAGCGCGGCATTGTCGGCGCATACGCTGGCACCTCCCGCCATTTCGCCATGGAGGCCGCCGAAGCGGGGGCCGACTATGTGGCGTTCTCCCAGAACGGCCCCGCCATGGGCGGCGAACCCATCGTCAAATGGTGGGCTGATTTCTTTGAAATCCCCTGTGTCGCCTTCGATCCCGTCGAAGTGGCCGGGCTGGACACATTGCTGCCGCAGACTCCCGACTTTATCCGTCCGCCAGATGCGATGTGGGACGGCCCCGAGGCCGCCCACCGCATCGTGACCGGACTGATGCAACGCCTCAAACAGACATGAAATACATAACCCTTCTTATCGCTTTTCTGATCGCCGCCGGTCCGGCCGTGGCCGCCACAAGTTTCGAGGAAGCCGCCGCCGTTTACGACGACAAGGATTACACCGCCGCCCGTGAGCTCGCCGAGCCGCTTGCCATAGGTGGCGATGTTCGCGCGATGGCAATGATGGGCGACCTCTACCAAAAGGGCCAAGGCGTTGCGGCAAGCCTGGAGAAGGCCATCGAATGGTACAGCAAGGCTGCCGAGGCTGACCATGCGCCGTCGCAATTCGCGCTTGCCATGATCTATCTCGACGGTTCCCTCGGCAGCGTTGAATACGATACCGGCGCCAAATGGCTGCGCCGGGCCGCCGAAACCGGCAACCCCGAAGCCCAGTTCAACATGGGGCTTTTGTCTGCCGGCGCCTTCGGCAATCCACCCGACTGGCCAGAGGCCGCCAGATGGTACGCCATGTCGGCTGAGCGCGGCTTCGCCGATAGCCAATACAATCTCGGCGTCCTCTATCTCGAGGGCAACGGCGTGGAGAAAAATGAGATCGCAGCCGCCCAGTGGTTCGCCAAGGCCGCCGCGCAGGGCAATGCCGATGCAGCCCTCGACTATGGCGTTCTCGTCTTCCGTGGCCAAGGCGTGCAGAAGGATGAAAAGATCGGCGCCCAATGGCTTCTCGTCGCCGCAAAACGCGGCAACGTCGTCGCCCAGAACCGCGTGGCAAGGCTCTACGCCTATGGCAAAGGTGTTGCGGTTGATCCGGTCGAAGCGATGAAGTGGAATATCCTCGCCGGCAATGGCGGCAGACCCGATGCCGAGTTGGACAGTCTTCTTGAGAAACTTGACACCGATCAGAAAGCCCAAGCCCAAGCCCGCGCCGATACCTTTAGGCCGGAAGGCGCTGTTAAGTAGTCGTCCTACACCTCCCTCGCCTTCTCGCGCAGCTTGAACTTCTGAATCTTCCCAGTGCTGGTCTTCGGCAGCTCCGTGAACACGACATGCTTCGGCGCCTTGAAGTGGGCGAGTCCCGCGCGGCACCATTCGATGATCTCCTCGGAGGTCGCCTGTTTGCCCGGCTTCAATTCGACAAATGCACACGGTGTCTCGCCCCATTTCTCGTGTGGCTTGGCGACCACGGCGGCGGCCTGCACGGCAGGATGCTTGTAGAGAACGTCCTCCACCTCGATCGATGAGATGTTCTCTCCGCCGGAGATGATGACGTCCTTGGAACGGTCTTTCAGTTGGATGTAGCCGTCGCGGTGCAGCACGCCCAGATCGCCGGAATGGAACCAGCCGCCCCTGAAGGCCTCGGCGGTTGCCTTTGGGTTCTTGAGATAGCCCTTCATCACGACATTGCCGCGGAACATGACCTCGCCCATGGTTACTCCATCGGCGGGAACCGGCGTCATCGTCTCCGGGTCCATAACCGTTAAATCCTCCAGCGCGTGGTATGGCACGCCCTGCCGCGCTTTCTTGGCGGCGCGCGCCGAGCCGTCGAGAGCGTCCCATTCCAGCTTCCAGTCGTTGACCACGGCGGGGCCATAAGTCTCGGTGAGGCCGTAAAGATGGGTGACGTTGAACCCCTGCTCGGCCATGGCGGCAAGCACGGCTTCCGGTGGCGGTGCCGCCGCGGTAAGGAATTCGACCTTGCGCGGCAACTGGCGCTTCTCTTCATCGGGCGCGCTGAGGATCGTCGACATGACCACGGGTGCGCCACTGAGATGCGTGACGCCATGCTCCGCCAAGGCCTCCCAGATCGCCTTCGCGCGCACCCAGCGCAAGGTGACATGTGTCCCGCCCACAACCGACATGGACCACGGAAAACACCAGCCGTTGCAATGGAACATCGGCAGCGTCCAGAGATAAACCGGATGCTTCGGGATGGATGCCGTGAGCACGTTGCCCTCGGCAAGGAGATAGGCGCCGCGATGGTGATAGACGACACCCTTGGGATTTCCGGTGGTGCCGCTGGTATAGTTGAGCGAGATCGCTTCCCATTCGTCGATGGGCCGCAACCAATTGAAATCGGCAGCGCCGCTAGCAACAAAGCTCTCATAGTCGATTGAACCGAGACGTTCTCCGTCCACCGGATATTCCGGGTCGACATAATCGATGACGACGGGATGGGGGCCTTTCATCAGTTGAATCGAAGTCTTGGCTGTTGCCGAGAACTCCTTGTCAACAATCAGGAATTTGGCTTCGGCATGGTCCAGCGAAAAGCCTATGGTCGAGGCATCGAGCCTGGTGTTGAGAGTGTTGAGCACGGCGCCGGCCATGGGCACGCCATAGT
Organism: Hyphomicrobiales bacterium; assembly: GCA_014380505.1. The sequence goes on from JACMJT010000276.1 coordinate 4,529, forward strand.
GGCATTCGAGCATGGCGGGTGTATTTGCAAGCAGCACCGAGACAGTTTCGCCTTTGCGGATTCCCGCCTTCACCAGCGCCGAGCCCAATTGCCGCGCCCGGGCATAGAACCGCCCATAGCTCGTGCGGCTCTTGCCATGGATGATGGCGATGTGTTCGGGATAAACGGCAGCGGACCGCGCCAGGAACGTCAGCGGCGTCAGCGGCTGGTAATTGGCAGCGTTCTTGTCGAGACCGGTATCGTAGACGGACATGGCGCGCGACCCTCGCTTGGATAGGACGCGTCATAACCTACGCCGCAAGCTATTCAAAGCGGGCCAAGACCATTGACGGGGCCAACCTGTTCTGAGCTATTCCAGCCATGAAACTGAAGGACCGTATCGCCATCGTCACCGGCGCGGCGCGAGGCATAGGCTTTGCCTGCTGCGAACGTCTCGCGGCTGAAGGCGCCACCGTGGTGCTCACCGATATCGAAGATGCAATGGGCGAAGCCTCGGCCAAAGCACTCAACGCCACTTACTTGCACTGCGATGTTTCGAAGTCTTCCGAAGTGAAGTCCCTCGTCGACGCCACCGTAGAGCGGCATGGCGCCATCGACATTCTCGTCAACAATGCCGCCATCGCCATTGGCGGCGATCTTTTCGATGTGTCGGAGGCTGATTTCGACAAGGTTTTAAGCGTCAATCTCAAGGGCTCGTTTTTGATGTTGCAGGCTTGTGCGCGTCTCATGGTGAAACAGGTGCAGGGTGGCCGCAAGCCGGGCTCCATCATCAACATGTCCTCGGTGAACGACACCCTCGCCATTCCCTCGATCCTGAGTTACTGCGTGTCGAAGGGCGGCGTATCGCAATTGACCCGCACTGCTTCGATAACACTTGCGCCCCACGGCATCCGCGTGAACGCCATCGGCCCGGGCTCCATTCGCACCGACATGCTGAAAAGCGTGGTGAGCGACAAGGCCGCCATGAACCGCGTCATGTCGCGCACTCCCATGGGGCGCGCCGGAGAGCCCTCGGAAGTCGCCTCGATCGCCGCTTTCCTTGCCTCGGACGATGCGAGCTATATCACCGGCCAGACCATCTACGTCGATGGCGGCCGCATGCCGCTGAATTATACCGTGCCGGTCAAGGAATGATCCGCGAAGGATTGGCGTCCGATATGCCTGGGATCACCCATGTGCGGACATCGGTGCGCGAAAATCATCTGTCGTTGGAACAGATGGCTGAACGCGGCATCACGCAGGATGGAATAGTCGCCGGCATGGAGGCGGGCCACCTTGGCTGCTGGATCGCCGAAGATCAGGGACAAATCGTTGCCTTTTCCATGGCCGACCGGCGCACCGGCAACATTTTCGCGCTCTTCGTACTCCCAGGTTTCGAACGCCGTGGCTTCGCCTCGGCTCTTATTTCCCGTTGCGAAAACGATCTTCGAATCCACGGATTTTCCGATGCCCATCTCGACACAGCACCGGAGACAATTGCCCATCGTTTCTATCTGCGGCGCGGCTGGCAGGAATACAAAAAGCCGGGCGGCAATCCAAACGATGTCTATTTGCGCAAGGCGCTTTGACCGTATCTACTTTCAACCGATGCAGTAGATTTGCCCAGTCTGCCCGCCTTCGACGCTCTTCACATAGGCAAGGCCGGCGCGCGCCGACGATATGGATTCTTGACCCGGTAGCAATGTTGCGAGCTTTGCGGCCGATTCATCGAGCAGCGCCGGACTCACGAGATTGATGCGGAGTCCGCGGTCGAGGTCAATGGCTGCCGCTCTCACGAACCCGCCAAGGGCTGCATTGACCGTGGCTGCATTGCTGCCTTGCCGCACGGGATAACGGTCGAGGCTGCCGCTGGTCAGCGTGAACGAGCCGCCATCGTTGAGATAGGCCTGTCCCCTCAGCACCAGATTGACCTGGCCCATGAGTTTATTCTTAAGACCGCCGAGGAACTGCTCTTCCGTGATGCGGTTAAGCGGCGCGAAATTTGAATGCCCGGCGCAGCACACCACCGCATCGAGCTCTCCATTCTTGTCATACATCGCGGCGATTGAAGTGCTGTCGGCGATATCCACATGGACCTCGCCGGAGGAACGGCCGGCTTTGACGATCTGGTGGCGGCTGCCAAGTGCTGCAACAACGGCCCTGCCGAGAGTGCCCTCCGCGCCGATGACGAGGATGCGCATTACGAAATGATGATGACCTGGCCCGTGAGCCCGCCTTCCACGCTCTTGGCAAAGGCCAGGCCGACACGCGCCGAAGACACCGGCTCATGTCCCGGGAAAAAGCCTTCGTATTTCTTCACCGAGTCTTCCAGAAGGCTGGGACTCACTACATTGATGCGGATGCCCCGCGGCATCTCGATCGCCGCCGACTTGACGAAAGCGCCAAGTGCGCCGTTGACAGCCGCCGCATTGGCGCCCTGGCGGATCGGATCACGGTCCAGCACCCCACTGGTGAGCGTAATCGAGCCGCCGTCGTTGAGGTGATGCTGGCCGATAAGAGCAAGATTGACCTGGCCCAGCAGCTTGTCGAGCAATCCCTTCTTGAACTGCTCGCCCGTCATCGTGGCAAGCGGCCCGAAATGCACATGCCCCGCCGTTGCCACGATGGCGTCGAGCTTGCCGGTTTTCTCGAACATGGCGCGGATGGAGGCTTCATCCGCCAAATCCACCTTGACAGTGCCGGTGGAGCGCCCCGCCTTGATGATCTCATGGCGGCGGCCCAATTCCTTTGCCGCGGCTTTTCCCACAGTGCCTTCCGCGCCGACAATGAGAATACGCATTATTCGCCCTCGGCCGGCTGCTTCAGGGTCTTGAGTTTGGCGAACACCGAGTCGGCGTCATATTCTTTCTCGCTCTCCTTCACATCCTGCGCCGTCGTTGCCTGTTCGGCCGCCACGGCTGCGGCGGCGGTCGCCGCCAAATTGGCCGCCGTGCCATAGACTTCAGCGGCGGGGATCAGCGTGCGAGCCGGGGTTGCCTCGGTGGTTTGACCCTTGCCTGACTTGCGCGCCGCCTTCTGCACGGCAAGATCGAGCTCAAGCTGCGAACACAGGCCCAGTGACACGGGATCGACCGGCTTGATGGCGGCCGCGTTCCAGTGGCTGCGGTCCTTGATTGCGGCAATGGTGGACTTGGTGGTGCCGACAAGTTTCATGATCGCCGAATCCGGGAATTCCGGATGATAGCGTAGCA
>JACMJT010000277.1 GCA_014380505.1 Hyphomicrobiales bacterium
CGACTTGGCCGGGCACGTGGATCTGCGGCGGGCGGCAAGGTTGTTTCTGAATGCGATTGAAGAGGCGGGCCGAATCCATCGGGCATGTGCGTGAGCCCGGCGCTGCCCGCCTTCGCCATCGAGGTTCTGATCGATGAAACGGGTGCGCCGCAGAGTGGTTTCGAGTTGTTGGTGCTTTGGCTGACTGGCCGGCGGCCGTACGCCACGAACCGCTCGACGGAAGGTACAACAGATCCATCCGTCAATTGGTGCACGTCGCCTATTCGATTGCGGCGAAGGAGCTGATGCGCTTCATCGAATTGATCGAGGCGGGGCGCGCCACAGTGAGCGCGAATGTCACGCACAATCTGCTCGAGCGGCATCTGCTATAAATTTTCCCTGAAAGTTCCCGCCGGCGGGCTAAGGGACTGGCGTTCTTCTTTGACCGTTATGAGCCGATCCGGGGCAATCGCTTTCAGCCGTTGGACCGTTCCCGAGGGCCAGCGTACCTCAATATCGAGGGGCGCGCGGTGCGCGCCGAGGCCAAAATGAAGCGGCATGTGACTGGACGACGCATAGCCTCGCGAGGTCGTCATGCACCGGACTATAGGCTTAGCGTCCAATACGCGCACACACGCACCCATGCCGTCTCGATTGCTTTTCACGCCCGTGAGGCGAACCTGGAGCCAATGGCCGGAACGCGGGCTTTCATTGCGCCAGAGTTCAGTCGCGCCGCCCAGGGAGACGACAACCAAGTCGAGCCTGCCATCGTTGTCGAAGTCCGCGAGCGCGGCGCCGCGGTGCGCGGCCGGCGATGGCGCCTCAAGGCCCGAGGGTGCCGATCGATCCACAAAACGCCCTTCAACCAGGCTAAAGATGGAGTTGTGTTGCGCGTACTCGTAGGCGGTGAAGACAGAGATATTGTCAGATACGTGGGAGTTGGCCGTGAACAGTTCCAGCCCACCATCATTGTCAAAATCCGTCGCGAGGACGCCCCAGCCGCTTTTCTTGATAGAGACTGAGGCGAGACCACTGTCCCGGGTGTGGTCCAGGAACGACCCGCCGCCGACATTTCGAAACGCAAGGAAAGTCTCGCCCGCAAGGGCCGTAACGACGATGTCGGGTAGGCCATCGCCGTCGATGTCCTGGAACTCGGAGCCCATGCTGGATACGGGCTTGCCATCGGCACCGTAAGCAACTCCCGCCGCGAGCGCAACTTCACGAAACTTACCGCCGTCATTCTGAAAAAGAAAATTCGGCAAGGTGTCGTTGGCGACAAACACGTCGGGGTCACCATCGCCATCGTAATCCGCCACCGTGGCGCTCATGCCTTTGCCGGGATGGGCAGCAATTCCAGCGACTACTGAAACCTCTTCGAATGTTCCGTCGCCACGATTGCGATAGAGGGCGTTGGGAAGTGAAGTGTAGCGACTCGGGTGACAATAGACGCGCAAGTTGCGTACTGGATCGCGGCAGCCCTCCTCATGAGCGGGGTCGCGATTGCGGGACCAATCCACGTAGCGGACGACAAAGAGGTCCAGCAGGCCGTCCAGATCGAAGTCGAGCCAAGCGCCTCCGACGGCCCATCCAGGGGGCCGAACACCGGCTGCTTGGCCGACGTCGGCAAAGTTGCCGTTACCGAGATTTCGATAGAGCACGCTATGGTTGACGCCCGAGACGAAGAGGTCGACACGGCCATCGTTATCATAGTCGGCCGCCGCAACGGCCATCGCGTAGCCAGAGCCCTCGAGACCAGCTTGAGCGGTGACATCTTTGAAACGCCAGCCTCCGAGGTTTCGATAAAGGCGATTACCTAGGGTTGGCGCGGTCTTTTCAAGGCTTGGGACACTGGCGCCATTGGCGAAGAAGATGTCGGTGAGACCGTCGTTGTCGAAGTCAAAGGTAGAGACGCCGCCAGGCATGGTTTCAATCAGGTATTTTTGCGGAGTGGGCTGGTTTTCAAGCCGGAAGCCCAGTCCGGCGGCGGTGGCCACGTTGCGCAGGCGAATGAATGAGCCGGCTTTCGACGCATGAAGTTTGGGGGCAGCGCCGGTAGTGGCAGATGAAGCAATTGCACCCCGGCGCAGTAGGGACAGCAATTGCTCCGCCTCCCGGTGCGGACCCATCTTCAAGACCTGCCCGAGGTGCTTGACCGCTTCATCAGATCGCCCTTGCCCGATCTGGACGCGCGCGAGCCAGTACAAGGCTTCGGCCGAGGAAGGATCCAGGCGGGTGGCCTGGAAGAGTCTCGTCATTGCACTTGCCCCATCGGTGAGCATTAATAGCTTGCCGGAAGTGAGGTGGGCTTCTGGATCCTGCGGCGCCGCCGCAATGGTTCGGTCGAGCACCGCCATGGCTTGGACGGTCTCGCCCTCCTCAGCGAAGATTCTGGCCGCAAGATTATCGATCCTCACAGTAGGGTGGCCTAGAGATCGAGCCATAGCGAGATCGGGCCGCGCGGTATCGAAGCGTCCTCGCAAGAAGCGGTTCCGAGCACGGTAGAAATATGCCGCGGCATTCTTTGGATCGGCGGTAATCGCGGCACTAAACGATAGTTCGGCTTCGGGGTGGCGGCCGAGCTGTTGTTCGCAGAGCCCAAGCAGCAACTGCGAGGAGACGTCGCTAGGATGGTTTTCCAAGTACTGACGAAGCGCCTTGGCGGCGGGGTCCAGTTTGCCCTCGCGGTAAAGTCGCACCGCCTCTTCGCGAGTGCCTTGGGCGGTGGCTATCGCAATAAGCAGAACAACCCAAAACTTGCGCTGCCAACAGATCACTACCTGATCGTATCGCAAGGATACACTGCAAAGAGTGCGAGAACTGAGGGTGGCGCCAAAGTTTTTGGGATTGGCAATCTGGCTGAGCTGCGCGGCCGCGAACTCACAGGACTGCGCGGTTTGCCATCCCGAGCAAGCGGGCTCTTTCGCACGTTCGCCCATGGGTAGATCGTTCACGGAGGCAACCCCGGGCGACTTGCAGAAATCAGGCACCAAGACGGACACAAGCCAAGCCCAGACAAGAGTGAGGGTCTTCGCGCAAGACAACCGCATGTGGCACCAAGTGCAAAGTGAAGCGCAGCCAATCCGCTACGCGATTGGATCTGGGCGCATTGGCCGCAGTTATCTGGTGCGCAAGGGCGTGCACCTTTTCCAGTCACCGGTCACGTTCTATGAAGGACCCAAACACTGGGCTCTCTCACCGGGATACGAGAAGGATGAGCACCCCGACTTCTTTCGTCAAATCACGCCCGAGTGTTTGTTCTGCCATACTTCGGCGCGGGGCGCGGAGCCAGTGCCGATCGGTTGTGCGCGCTGTCACGGGGATGGACAGGCCCATGCGGCCAATCCTTCGGAGGGCAATATCGTAAACCCAGCCAAGTTGAACGACCGCGCGAGAGATAGTGTGTGCGAACAATGCCATTTGGGAGGGGAAATTCGAATTGCGCTGCCGGGGAAATCCACTCAGGATTTCAAACCCGGTATGTTGTTGGAGGAGGTGGTTGCAACCTTTGTGAACGAAGGGCGGACGGGAGGCAGCATAACCGGGCACGTTGAGCAGTTGGCCGCCAGCAGGTGCCGAGATGAGGCAGGTGCCCGCCTGAGTTGCGGGGCGTGCCACAACCCCCATCCGACGCATTCTGAGAAAAGCGTGAATCAACGATGCCAGCAATGCCATGCGCGGCCCTCAAAGGCCAGTCATGATAATTTCGCAACAGATTGCGTGAGCTGCCACATGCCTAGACTGCCGGCCATCGGGGTGCCGCACTCGGCGACGACAAGCCATCTCATCGAGCGCGCTCCGCGTCTGGACGGGGACGTAGCCGCCGTTAAACAGCTTGATGCCTGGCCGCGCGATGGTAGCAAGCGTAGTTCGGCTCTGGCGAAGCGCAATCTGGGTCTCGCCAATCATGCCATCGGGCAACGGGATGCGAATGTTCAGCTTCTGGGGCGCGCCTTTGCGCTGCTTTCGGAAACGCAGAAAGAGTTTTCCGCCGACTCCGATGTCTTGAGCGCGCTCGGACTGATGTTATTGCAGAAGTCTGTGCCGGGCGCGGCATTGCGGTTGTTTTCCGAGGCAGCACGGTTGGAGCCGAAGTTCGGTCGGCACCACTTAAACCGCGCAATTGCATTGTTGGCAACTGGGAACACTCGGGAAGCGGAAGCGGAGTTAGAGAAGGCGATTGCGCTAGAGCCGTCGTTGCGGGAAGCATACGTCGTATTGGCCGGGATTTATCACCAGCGGGGGCGTGTTAAGGACAGCCGACGGGTGCTCGAGAGCTGGAATCTTTTCTTTCGCTAAACGCCGTCGAGCTTGCTCGGGGGTAGTGTTGCAAGGATCTGGCGAGGGGCTGATAGCCTGAGAGGCACACATGAGCCGTCGGCGATTGCTTTTCAAATGGCGA
>JACMJT010000278.1 GCA_014380505.1 Hyphomicrobiales bacterium
GGGGCGGAGAGCAGCTCGCTGGTGATGACCGAGGACGAAAAACGCCTCACCGCCTATCACGAGGCAGGCCACGCCCTAGTGGCCATCAATGTTCCAAAATCCGATCCGGGGCACAAGGCGACGATCATTCCGCGGGGCCGGGCGCTTGGCATGGTGATGCAGTTGCCCGAGGGCGACAGGCTCTCCATGAGCTTTACCCAGATGACCTCGCGCCTGGCGATCATGATGGGCGGCCGCATCGCCGAGGAACTGACCTTCGGCAGGGACAATGTCACCTCTGGCGCCCAATCGGATATCGAGCAAGCCACACGGCTGGCCCGTGCCATGGTGACGCGTTGGGGTTATTCGGAGGAGCTTGGGACCGTGTCCTATGGCGAGAACCAGGAAGAAGTGTTCCTCGGCCATTCCGTATCGCGCACCCAGAACGTCTCGGAAGCGACCGCCCAGAAGATCGACGACGAAGTGAAGCGCATCGTCAGCGAGGGTTATACTCTGGCGCGCAAAATCCTCACCAAAAAGAGCAAGGATCTCGAGACCTTGGCCAAGGGCTTGCTCGAGTTCGAGACACTATCCGGTGACGAGATCAACAACTTGCTGAAGGGCATTGCGCCCCGGCGCGATGATGGAGACGGCGGCAAGAGTGCGAGCAAGCCGCAATCTTCGGTCCCCAGCGCAGGTGGCGCCAAGCGGGGCAGTGCCGGCGACATGGAACCGCAACCACAAACCTGATGCGCAGAAGCTATCTCCGGCCGGCCGCTCTCGCTTACGGTTCCGACGCGCGGCAAGCGGTGACAGAAGGCCGGGCGGGACGCCTTGGGGGATCTCCGTGGATTTGTTTCCATCTAGCCGAGGTGATTGTGAGGGAGGCGAAAGCTGTCTCGCGCCGGTTCGTGGCATATGGCGATCTGCCGCGCGATGACACCCTTGCCGCCATCGAAACACCACGCACCGCTCTTGGCGGACTGGCGTTCGACCGGCCCTTGATCATGGGCATCGTCAATGTAACGCCTGACAGTTTTTCCGACGGCGGTCTCCATGCCCTAGCCGAAGATGCCGTAGCCCAAGGCCTTGGGCTTGCCGGAGAGGGGGCAGACCTTCTTGACGTGGGCGGAGAATCGACCAGGCCCGGTTCGGACGGCGTTGCGGAGGATGAGGAACTCCGCCGGGTTGTTCCAGTCATCGAAGGATTGAGCCGGGCGGGACATATTGTGTCCTGCGATACGCGCAAGGCGGATGTGATGCGGGCCGCTATCGATGCTGGCGCTACCGTTATCAACGATGTGTCGGCCCTTCAGCATGATCCGCAAAGCGCTGCAACGATCGCCGAACTGAATTGCCCGGTGGTGCTCATGCATGCGCAAGGCGATCCCAAGACTATGCAGCTCAGCCCGGCCTATGACGACGTCGCACTCGATGTCCATGACGCGCTTGAAAGCCGGATCGAGGCTTGCGTGGCGGCCGGAATCTCCCGCAGCAAAATCGTCATCGATCCGGGCATTGGCTTTGGCAAGACGTTCCGGCACAATCTCGATGTGCTGAACCAACTTACCCTGTTCCACGGCCTCGGAGTGCCCCTGCTCGTGGGCCTGTCGCGCAAAGGATTTGTGGGAGCGCTCACGGATGAAAAGGTGGCGGGCCAGCGCGTTCATGGCTCGGTTGGCGGGGCCGTCCATGCCGCACTTAACGGGGCGCACATTCTCCGGGTGCATGATGTGAAAGCCACGGTTGCCGCCTTGGCGGTGGCTCTAGCCGCGGCCGATCCCGGCGCCAGCGGGCTTTAACGGAGAGAACCCATGTCACGTAAATATTTTGGGACCGACGGGGTGCGGGGCATGGCCAACAGCGGCGCCATGACCGCCGATATGGTCCTGAAGATCGGCATGGCCGCTGGCAATCTTCACAAGCGCGGCAGCCATCGCCACCGGGTGGTGATCGGCAAGGACACGCGCCTCTCCGGCTACATGATCGAGCAGGCGCTGACCGCCGGATTGCTGGCCGCCGGCATGGATGTGTTTTTGTTTGGCCCGGTTCCCACACCTGCCGTCGCCATGTTGACGAGGTCCATGCGCGCCGATCTGGGTGTGATGATATCGGCCTCGCATAATCCCTTCCAGGACAATGGCATCAAGATTTTCGGGCCCGACGGATACAAGCTCTCCGACGATCAGGAGCAGCAGATCGAACGCTTGCTGGATGCGCCCCAGCGCATGGAGGTGGCAGCGCCAGCGGAGATCGGCCGCGCCAGGCGCATCGAGGACGCCCAGGCGCGCTACATCGAATTCGCCAAGCGAACCTTCCCGAAAGAGCTCAATCTCGACGGCCTGCGGGTGGTGATCGATACGGCCCATGGGGCCGCCTACAGGGTGGCGGCGACCGCGCTCTGGGAACTCGGTGCGGAGACCATACAGATCGGCCATGAACCCAACGGCCTCAACATCAACGAGAAGTGCGGATCAACGGCGCCACAGGCCATGTGCGATAAAGTCCGCGAGCTTCGCGCCAATATCGGCATTGCGCTGGATGGCGACGCCGACCGGGTGATCATCGCGGATGAGCGCGGCCAGGTGATCGATGGCGACCAGTTGATGGCGCTGATTGCGTCCTCATGGAACAAGCGCGGCGACTTGCGCGGCGGCGGGCTGGTATCGACGGTCATGTCGAATCTCGGGTTGGAACGGTTTCTCGGTGAAAAAAAGCTGACGCTGGCCCGCACAAAAGTCGGCGACCGTTATGTCGTCGAACACATGCGGGCTCACGGCTACAACGTGGGCGGCGAACAATCGGGCCATATCGTGCTTTCGGATTTCTCGACGACGGGCGATGGGCTGCTTGCGGCGTTTCAGGTGCTGGCTGAAGTCGTGCGGTCTGGAAAGCCAGTGAGCGAAGTGTGCAGGTTGTTTACGCCGGTGCCGCAAATTCTCAAGAACGTGAAGTTCAAAAGCGGCAAGCCCTTGGACGACGCTCATGTGAAATCCGCTGTGGCCGACGCCGAGGCGCGGCTTGGAAACTCCGGCCGGCTGGTGATCCGGCCTTCGGGCACGGAACCCTTGATCCGCGTCATGGCGGAAGGCGATGACGAAAGTCTCGTTCGCCGCATCGTTGACGATCTCTGTGGGGTTATCGGGAAAGCTGCGGCGTAAAGCCTTATTTCACCAAATCCTTGATGAAATCTGCCACGTCCGTGTCGTTCAGCATCATCGTCTTCGCTTCCTCGCCGTCCTTTGAATAGGTTTGCCAATCGATCATCGAGTTGGCCATTTCGTCGTTTCGATCAGGCAGATAGAGTTTTCCGTCACAGTAAAAATAATACTCTGTTGACTGACGGACTATGGCGAAGGGATCCTTGCCTGCGATATGGTGGTTATAGGAATTATGAGTGCTGGCGATGCCATAGGTGGCGTTGTTTATGAGACTGAGGCGCATTTCCCAATTGCCAGTTTCGCCATAAATTTTAAGCAGGATCGTGTTCAAGCGGCCGTTCTCGTAGCGAAAAATCCGCCATTCCCCACCTTCGGTAGACTGGATATTCGTGACATCGCGATTTATGGCGGTCATGCCGCCGATAGGCGCTACGAGCGCCTGCGAAATTTTGTAAAGGGGACATTCCGCGTGGGCCGCGCTGAAAGTCAATCCGACGAGCAGAAGTGAAAAGGAAAATTTCATGTCGCTCTGCCCTTGCCTGGCAGTGTGTTGAGTCGGCTTATCGCGATGCCGGCGAGGATCAGGAGGAGAGCCGCGAGCACATTCCAGCTTAGCTGCTCGCCCAGTAGGGCAGCGCCGAGCAGGACTGCATAAACCGGCACCAGATAGTTGGAATAGGATACGAAGCTCGGCCCGGCCCTCTCCATCAGGCGGTACATCAACAATGTCGCGACAGCAGTCGGCAGGATACCAAGCCCCGCCACTGCCCAGAAGACAATTTGTGGCTGGTCATAAAGCCCATGGGGGCTGACGATTGCGGCAAAGACCAGCCCCATGAGGGCGGCGGCGATACAAACGCACGTGGACTGCTTAACCGGGTTGTCGAAACCCAGGCGCTTGGCGCTCACGAAATGAATTGCATAACAAAGACTGCCAGCAAGGATGGCGAGCTCGCCCCACAGTGCATCGCCCGATGCCGAGAAGCTGAACATCTTGTCAGGCCCGATGAGCACGACAATGCCCGCAAAGCCCATGAGGAAACCCAGGGCCTTGGGAACAGTCAAGCGCTCGTCGCGCAAATAGAAGTGAGCGAGCACCACGAGGAATAGCGGGACGGCGCCCATCAGCAATCCTGAAATTCCGGAGCTCACGAAATGCGTGCCCCAAGTCACGAGAAAAAATGGAGCGGCATGGCCGATGAACCCAAGCCAGGTGAATTTGCGCCAGGCTGAGGGCGCCGCCGCAAGCGTCAGGCCGCTGAACATGGCGTAGGGAGTCAGAACGAGGGCGGCGATCGTGAGCCGCAATGCCATGATCCAAGCGGCATCAAGATGGGTGACGGCAATCTTGGTCATGGCAAACGACGAACCCCACGCGACGACGATGGCAGACAGGAGGAACCAATCGAGGGGGTGGGACTTCGGCATCGGCGCCCACCTATCGCCAGGGTGGGCGTTGGGTCAACATCCAATGCCTTTGGGGCAGGGTTGTGTGGCGGGAATGCAACGGGGTTGAACAAATGCTATTCTTTGGACCCCTATTCCGGTGTTACTGGGTGGTATTAGGGCATTTATTTGATTAGAACAGCGGACATGAAAGCGTGTCCAGCCGGGGCGCTAAAAAAGAAACGTCAGTTTTAGGAGTCACCATGAACATTTGCAGGAACTTCGCCGCCGCGGCCACCATGCTGGCCTTGGCCGGAACCGCAGCCGGAGCTGCCGACCTGGAGCCCGATATCGCTCCCGATACCTCGGGATTTTATCTTCGCGCCGATATCGGCTGGTCA
>JACMJT010000279.1 GCA_014380505.1 Hyphomicrobiales bacterium
GCCGCGAATGGAGGCGACGTTGCAAAGCAGCAATATGGTGGCGCAAAGGTACCCAAGGTGATTAGCGGGTGTCTAGGCGCGCTCGCCGGCCTCAAACTTGGCCCAGCCATCTACGTTGCCATGCCCAGTTATGGGCATGTGCATAGCGCCGCCGCCCCTCTCTCTGTGGATCAGGTCCGGCAGGAAATAGCAGAAGTGCCGGTAGCGGCTAAGGTTGTCGAGATCGGTGTAGTTGATGCGCGTCTCGGCAAAAAGGCGATGAGTCTTCGCCCGCAGAGCTTCGATATTCTCTTTGATCCAGTCCTCCGGCAGATTCACCCAGATCAGCCGCTCCTGTCCCGGCTCCATGATCCCAAACTCGGTCGTGAATGTCACGGTCCCGCCCTTGTCGCTCTTGCCGGGAAAACCGGTCTGGTGCGTGTCGATGTAGAGCCGCGTCATGCTGACAACGCCGTAGGCGGGCGTCAGTCCGAAGTTTTTAATCTCGGCAATAACCCGTGGAGCCGCCGACCCGATGTAGAACGCGTTCGCTTTCAAGACGCCGATGTAGGCCCGCAGCTGCTTACTGGTCGCATCCCGAGCGGCCTCAACCTGTCGCTCGGCAATGGTGTTGCCCGCTCTGGTTTCGCGGAAGGTGATGAAAACGAGGCCGACGCCCAAGGTGCCGACCGCCATTCCGATTATCGCAGCGATGCCCATAGTGCGGGTCCACGCGGACGTTACGAGTTGGGCTTGCAGATCGTAATCGTCATGCTCGGCTTGGGCGGCGCGATCATATTCCTGCGCTACGCACTCAAATATCTCCGTGCGGGCGATGTCAGCGCAGCGGCGCTGTGCGCGTGGACGGGCGGCGTCTCGATGATCTTTGGCGCTTTGTTCGGCTTGATGCTCATAGCCAGCCTGTAGGCCATCCGCGTGAAGGTAGAGCGCGGTCCCCGAAAGGACCGACAGCGTGAAGGCTAGTCCAATCGCAGCGACGTAGAGCCAATAGCCTCTAGGCATTGGAGCAAGAACGCGGCTGAGAAGCCGCCCCGACTGATCTTGTTTGCGATGTTGCGCTCGCTGTCATGGACCCCCCATCGCGCCGAGTCTTTCCGCCAGCTCGCGATAGCCGATGTTCCGCCGTTTCAACTCGGCTTTCAAGACATATCGCTGGCCCGTATCTGGCCCGCGACGCCGCCGAAATAGCATGGCGCGAGGATCACCGCGGCAAGGGCATTGGCGAGCAATTCCGCTGTGTCGCACCCTCGCGATGGCGTCGGGCAAATCGCGCAGCTTCACGGGCTATTGGCAGCGGGCGGCGTAACGTCCATTCCATTCGCGCTCACATGACGGAGCGGCAATGGAATTGGTGACATGAGCGACCCTCGCTTTGCTGTTGAAAATCTCAATCGGAAAATAAACCAAGCTGCACGTAATTCTATTTGCGAACTGGTCCTCGCTTGGGCATCATATGATTCATTGGTGTCACAATGGATCATAGTGAGCTTCGCTCTGCCTTTAGACGCTGGTTCGATCTTGATCGGCAACATGGACACCAGAACCAAGCTTGAGCGCCTTGAGGCCCTCTACCGGCACCACGGCATCAGCGGGGCAACCTCAATTAAGGCCCTGCGTACGGAGCACCGAGACCATGTCGGTATTCGGAATCGGGTTTGCCACGCTCACTGCGCTGGTTCCTTCAGGTCTGATCCCAAACGCATAGTCTTCGCCCCGGTGAAAGACGTGCGAGGCGAACCAGGTCAAATGCTAGTGGAGGCGATCCACGTCGATCAGATGCGAGCCGCCGCAGCCTTCGCGACGAATGCAGCAAAAAACATCAACAGGCTGGTTGATGCTGCCCTAGAACGTCGGGGATAGCGCCGCGCGGCGGGGTACCTCTGCGCCACCATGTTGCAAAGCAGCAACAGCGATCGAATCTTGTTGCGGCGCGGCCACAGCGTGGGTGTACGCCTTCTGTCGCGGCGGTTATTCTCCGGGCGAAACAAACAGGGGGTTACCATGTCTCGCTCGCTTATCCGCCGGCACGCCGCGTCCTTCACCGCCGTTTCGCTGCTGGCGCTTTGTGCCGCCACGCCCGCATTCGCGCAGGACGAGGCGCCGGTTGCCGTGCCCGAGGACGATCAGGAGATCGTCGTCACCGCGACCAAGCGCGAGACCTCGCTGCAGGACGTGCCCTTCTCGATCAACGC
>JACMJT010000280.1 GCA_014380505.1 Hyphomicrobiales bacterium
CCAGACCGGCGTTGCCCGCATGCGGAGCGACTCGAAGCCTTTCGACAATCCTGCCGTGCGCAAGGCCATGCGTCTTGCCACCGACACCGACAAGACCCTGCAGATCGCCCACAAGGGCGTCGGCACCGCCGCCGAGCACCACCATGTGTGCCCGGTTCACCCGGACTACAAGAAGATCGAGACCATGGGTTACAACCCGGAGGAGGCCAAGAAGGTTCTGGCCGAGGGCGGGTTCCCCGATGGCATCGATGTCGAAATCGTCTGCAAGCCCGATCCGTCTTGGGAACAGGCGGCCGTCGAAGCCATGGCTGAACAGTGGAAGGCCGCCGGCATCCGCGCCAAGATCAATGTGATGCCGTCCAACAAGTTCTGGGAAGTCTGGACCAGTGTGCCCTTCGGCTTCACCGAATGGACCCACCGTCCATTGGGCTTCATGGTGTTGGCGCTGGCCTATCGCACCGGCGTGCCGTGGAACGAGAGCGCCTATTCGAACGCCAAGTTCGATGAGCTTCTCGCCAAGGCCGAAGGCACGATCGACATCGCCGCTCGCACCGAAATCCTGGGCGAGCTCGAGAAGATCATGCAGGAGGATGGCCCCATCGCCCAGCCTCTCTGGCGCGCGATCTTCACGGCCTATGACAAGCAGATAAAGGGCTACGAGATTCACCCCACCTACTATATCCACGGTGAGGAAATCGGCATCGAGCAAGCATAGGCTTCTCGAAGCAAACGCCATCAGCCCCGGAAGAGGTCTCTCTTCCGGGGTTTTCTTTGAGGCTCAGGGCCCAGGATGAAGATCGCAGCACTCCGCGCCACACCGGTGAACATCCCGTTCCGCGCGCCCTATCGCTTCAGCTATGGCTCCATCGCATCGCTGACCAAGACGGTCATTGAACTCGTGACTGGCGAAGGCGTCATCGGTCTTGGCGAATGCGCCGACGGAGACCGTTCCGCCGATGTCATGCAACTGGAGGAAAGGCTCAAAGGCCTCGACATCCGCGATATCGCCACGGCCGAACGCCGCTGCGTCCCCGGCATGCGCTATACGCCGTGGGGCAACGTGACGGCGGCGAGGCGGGCTTTCGGCGGCGTCGAGATGGCCATGTGGGATGCGCTGGGCAAGATCCAGGGCGTGCCGCTCTCACTTCTGCTTGGCGGCGCGGTGCGGGGCGAAGTGGCGCTCACCGAATATTTCAGTTACCGGTTCGCCGGCCCCTCGGAACCGGGGGAATCGACCCCTGCCCAAGTCGCCCGCTATTGCGCCCGCATGATCGAAGAGCACGGCGCCGAAATCTTCGAGGGCAAGGTCGGAACCGTGGCGCTCGACGAAGAGGTCGCCATGGTGCGCGAAATCCGCGCCGCCATCGGCGAGCGCCGCCTGCAACTCGATGCCAACGGCGCCTGGACCGTGCCCACCGCCCGCGAGGCGCTCCGCCGGTTCGAGCCCTTCAACATTCACTGGTTCGAAGATCCCGTCGAAACCTTCGAAGAAATGGCGGAGCTGCGCAGCTTCACCCGCGCTTCGTTTTCCTCTCACATCGTCGATCTGCCGAAGGCCGCGCTGCTGCGCGCGCCGGATGCCATCGTCACCAACATCAATGAGCATGGCGGCATCCGCCGCACCGTCGCGTTCATCCGCGCCTGCGAGCAGTTTGACGTGGGCTTTCGCTTTCACAGCGGCGAAACCGGAGTAGCCAGCGCCGCGTACTTGCATGTTTCCGCCGCCATGGAACATGTGCGCGAAGCCAGCCAGACGTTATTCCGCTGGTATGCCGATGATGTGATCGCCGAAGGAACATTCGTGCCGAAACAGGGCCGCGTGAAAGTGCCGGAAGGTCCTGGCCTCGGTGTCACTCTCGATCCCAAGGCCCTGTGGCGCTGCCACGAGCGCTTCCTGTCGGAAGGCGTCTTTCCCGCCGGACGCAACGATCACTACTACGGCGATCATTTCCGCAAGCGCTAGAGGCGGCCTTCAGGAATTGCGAAGGGCCATCCGTTCAAGGCTTTCACCCAAAATGGCGAGTGAGATGCCGAGCAGCGCCACGTCCTTGATGAGAAACGAGCCCGTGGCGTTCAGCCAGGGGAATCCGCCAGAGCCCGCCTCCCAGATCGGCAGCGCGAAGAGCAGCGAGACCGTGACTAGGAAAATCAGCGTGCCGAGCGCCCCACCCGCGATCCCGGCGCGGCGCGACCACGGTGAAACGATCAGCAGCAGCGCGGTTGCGATCTCGACAACGCCCAGCAGATAGGAGGTGTTGGCCTCGCCAATTGCCGGATAGAGCCAGGCCAGCCAGGGTGTGCCGTTTATCAGGGGCTTGAGCGCATCGATTTCAATCTGGGTAAACTTGAGAATGCCGATCATGAAGAGCGGCAGGACCACGCCGATGAGAGCGACGGCACGGCCCGCCCGCCGGATGCCCCCCGCCGGAGTAGCGCTTTCGTGGTCCATCTGATCAGGTGTGCGGGGCATGGGCCTCTCCTCTTTGTGCCGACATGATAGGCCAAGTCCGGATCACGGAGTGTTCAAATTTAGGTGGGTTGAGAAAAATATTCCTTGACATAGGCTTTTTGTTTTGATAGACGGGAATAGTCCACTCCGGAAGGGGTCTCGGTCATGACGGTGATCATAGATGGAGTGGATGCGGCGTCCCGCGGATGGGCTGAAACGTACAGTCTGTTTCCGGGAGCTTCAGGTAAGACCCTCGGGCACTACGACCCGAGCGCCTTAAATGGCTAAACAACCTCAGCGGCAAACATTGGAAACCGTGCGATCTGGGGCTCTGCA
>JACMJT010000281.1 GCA_014380505.1 Hyphomicrobiales bacterium
GGTGCGCCCTTTTCCTTCCAGTCGGGAATCAATTCGTTAAGGGCAATGGGATCGACCACCGCGCCCGACAAAATATGGGCGCCAACTTCAGAACCTTTTTCGAGAAGACACACCGACATGTCCGGCGACAACTGCTTCAATCTGATGGCGGCGGCGAGACCGGCGGGCCCCGCGCCCACGATCACGACATCATATTCCATGGCCTCGCGCTGGACGTCTTCCACAACCTCTACTCCGCCTATGCTTTTACAGTTGGAGCCTGTTATAATCGGCCAGACTTCGCACACAAGCCGGCATTTCGGACATGAAACACGAACAAAACGGCATGACACCGCGCCAGGCCGCCCAAGCACTCGCATGGCTTTCCGAAATGGGCGCCGACGAGATCGTAGGCGAGACGGCAATTGACCGGTTTGGGGCGCAGACGATTCCCTCTTCGTCATCCCGGCGAAAGCCGGGATCCACCGTTGAGCCGGAACAACTGCCCATCATTCCGTCACGCGGTGAAATGGGTCCCGGCTTGCGCCTCCCGAGCGGGCAAGCCCGCCGGTGGGATGACGGTAGTTTGGGAGCTCTCGACGACATCGTGGCGGCACTCTCCGTTCTTGATTCCTGCCCGCTCAAGAAGACCGCCACCAATCTCTGCTTCGCCGACGGCAATCCGCGGGCCCATGTCATGCTCATCGGCGAAGCGCCCGGGCGCGACGAGGACATCCAGGGCAAGCCTTTCGTCGGCCGCTCGGGCCAGCTCCTCGACCGGATGCTCGCCGCCATCGGCCTGTCGCGCGAGGCTGTTGAGCCAGAGCACTCCGTCTTCATCAGCAACACTGTCTTCTGGCGTCCTCCGGGCAACCGCACGCCGACCGAGGCCGAGACGGCCATGTGCCTGCCGTTCCTGTTGCGCACCATCGAGCTTCTGCAACCGCGGATCATCGTTTGCCTTGGCGCCACTCCCGCGCACCGCCTGACGGGACGGTGTGACGGTATTCTAAAGATGCGCGGCAAGTGGCTCAAATGCACGATCGGCGGGCGCGATATTCCGCTGCTGCCCACGCTCCATCCCGCCTATCTGTTGCGTCAGCCCGGCCAGAAGCGGCTGGCTTGGCGCGATCTCCTGTTGCTGAGGCAGGCACTCGATGCCCATTGAGTGGAGCGACCTCATCATTTTCACCGCAGCGGCGCTGGCGCTCAACCTCACGCCGGGCAACGACATGATGTTCGTTCTCGGCCAGGCGATAAAAGGCGGTACCCGCGCCGGCATCGCCGCGAGCCTGGGCATCGCCACGGGCTTGCTCGTGCATCTGGCGCTGGTTGCCGCCGGAGTCGCCGTAATACTGGCCGAGCATCCCGCGGTGTTCGATGCGATCCGCTATGCTGGCGCTGCCTATCTCGTCTGGCTTGCCATCAAGATATTGCGGCAGCCGCAGGCGGCCTTCGATGCCAACGCCACGCGCCGCGGTTCCTTCGCCGCCTGGCGCGACGGTGTTCTGGTCAATGTCTTCAATCCCAAGATCGTCGTCTTCATGTTCGCACTTCTGCCGCCGTTCATACGGCCCGAGAACGGCATGCCGCTCCTGCAACTTTTCATTTTGGGCATGATCTTCAATGTTGGCGGCACCTTGATCAATTTCGCAGTGGCCATATTTTCGGGAAAGCTTGCAAGCCGGATCGCGCGTGACGTCAAAGCCGCGCGCTGGTTCGCTAGAGCATCGGCGGCATTGTTTGTAATTCTTGCCATAAGAATTGCGTTCGAGCGTATATGTTTGGCTAAGGGTACCGCGAATTACTTGGCAGGGAACCGGCATTTCGAATTATTTGATGCCACCCGCAAATCAGTAGAGTGCAACCCTGGCGTCCACCA
>JACMJT010000282.1 GCA_014380505.1 Hyphomicrobiales bacterium
TCCGTTTCGTAAAGCCGCTGGCCCGGCTTCAACGCCCCGGCGGAAATCCCGGTGACAATTGCGTCCGCCGCCTGTTCCGACAGGCTTGCCATCCGGGCCATGCGCAACGGCGGCGGAAACGACAAAGGGAGCGATTCGACTTTGGTCATGAGGCTTTCTACCGCATTTATGCCACTTGCCTAACTCATATAATTGTATACAATTAGCACAACGAGCGAGAGAGTTCAATTCGCCGGGTTGCAGGGAGCAGGAAATGACGGGATTGCTGGCGGGCAGGCGCGCCTATGTCACGGGTGGATCAAGCGGCATTGGCGCAGCCATTGTCGAAACCTTCGTCAGGGAAGGCGCCCATGTGGCAATCGGCGCATCACGCCATTCCGAACAGGCAGCGGCCGCCGCAAAACGTTTGGCGACTAATGGCCAGCGCGTTGTCGTAGTCCAGGCCGACCTGAATGACCGCGCCGCAACGGACCGCGCTGCTGACGAGGTAATCAGCGCTCTCGGTGGACTCGATATCTTCGTTCACTGCGCCGGGATTGATGTGACCCAGACAGCCCCTACTCACGAAACCCCCGATGACACATGGGACCGTATGCTGGCGCTTCATCTCACCGCCGCATTCCGTCTCTCAAAGAAACTCGTGCCGACTCTGCTGAAGGGCACGAAACCTTCCGTGACTTTTATCGGCTCTGTTGCCGGCCTCGTGGCCTGGGAAGGAGACGTTGCCTACAACGTCGCCAAGGCCGGGCTTCATCATCTCGCCCGCTGCATCGCTGCTGACTATGCCAAGGCTGGCCTCCGCGCCAATGCAATAGCCCCCGGCGTTATCGATACGCCGCTCACCCGCGGCTATGCTTCGG
Source organism: Hyphomicrobiales bacterium (assembly GCA_014380505.1). Next base: position 861 of record JACMJT010000282.1, read on the forward strand.
GCATGGAGGGCGGCGAAGCAAGCGGCATGAAAGTTCTGGCCGGGCTTCATCCCCTGGGCCGTTATGCAACGCCTTCGGAAGTGGCGGGCACTGCCCTCTTTCTCGCCTCAGACCAAGCCGCTTTCATCACCGGCGTCGTGCTGCCGGTCGATGGCGGCATGACGATGATCTGAGGTAGCCACGATGGCCAAATTGAAAATACTGGCGGCGATTTGCGATGAACCGGGCGAAGGCGATGTGCTGAGCCTGCGCCACGTGATGATCGATGATCCCCATGAAATGGAAGTGCGCGTCAAGATCGAGACAACCGGAATTTGCCGGAGCGATATTCATTATCTTCGCGGTGTGTGGGTTCACCCGAAGCCGGTCATCCTTGGGCACGAAGCTTGCGGCGTCATTGAGTCCGTGGGGGCTGGTGTGTCAAAAAACCGGATCGGCGAAAAAGTTGTCCTCACCTTCACGCCCTCTTGCGGCCAGTGCCGCTTCTGTGTGGTTGGCCGCAGCGTGCTGTGCGAGGAAGTGGCGCGTGCCGCGGCACAGGGCACCATGTGGGACAACACCACGCGTTTCTTCGAGGAGAATGGCAAGCCCATTCACCATCTCAGCCTCGTCTCCTCGTTTTGTGAATACACCGTGGTGCCAAGCAACGGCGCCATCAAGATCGATCAGGAAACATCATCGGAACAGGCTTGCCTCTTGGGTTGCGGCGCGCTTGCAGGGATAGGTGCGGCACTGAACACGGCGGAAGTCAGGCCCGGCGACAGTGTCGCTGTCTTCGGTTGCGGCGGCGTCGGCCTCAGCGTCGTGCAGGGCGCAAAGCTCTGCAATGCCCTGCCCATCGTGGCAGTGGATGTCCGCGCCGACAAGGAAGCCGAAGCCCGGCGCTTCGGCGCCACCCATTTCGTTGATGCCTCAAGCGGCGATCCCGTGGCGGCGGTGCGCGAAATCACCGGCGACGGCGCCGATTTCACTTTCGAGGCGACAGGCCGCACCGAAATCGCCGAGCTTTGCTACAA
>JACMJT010000002.1 GCA_014380505.1 Hyphomicrobiales bacterium
GCGCTGGGGCGGGCCAAGGGCGCGCCGGAAGGCTTGCGGCTGGCGACGTTCATCGCCTTGGGCATCGGTCTCCACAATCTGGGCGAGGGACTGGCGGTGGGCGCCGCACTTGCCACGGGGTCGGCGGCGCTCGCCACCTATTTGGTGATCGGCTTCACCATTCATAACGTCACCGAAGGCATCGGCATCGCCGTGCCGCTGGCCGACGAGCGCCCGAGACTTTCCCAGTTCGCGGGGCTTGCGGCATTGGCGGGATTTCCAGCAATCGCCGGCACGATCCTCGGCACCCAGGCGGTCAGTCCCCTGTGGATTGCCGTATGCTTCGGCATCGCCGCCGGCGCCATCCTCCAGGTGATCATCGAAGTTGGCGCCATGCTGGTGCGCCGCTCGGGTGAGGGACAATGGCTGACGCCACCGGTCGCGGGCGGTGTCGTGGCCGGCTTGGGGATCATGTACGCGACCGCGCTGCTGGTTTGATATGAACGAATATTCTGGTTGGCGCCGCCAACATGGCGAGCCGTCGCTCGCCGAAGTTTTCCGCTCCATTCACATCAACCGCTCGGGCGGCATGTTCCGCCGCGCCATGGCGTTCGTGGGCCCGGGCTATCTGGTTTCCGTGGGCTACATGGACCCTGGCAACTGGGCCACCTCCATCGCCGGCGGTGCCCAGTTTGGCTATTCGCTACTGGCGGTGGCGCTCATGTCCAATATCATGGCGATCATCTTGCAATCGCTGTGCGCGAGACTCGCCATCGGGTCCGGCCGCGATCTGGCGCAGGCCTGCCGCGATGCGTTTCCCAAGCCCGTCGCATGGATTCTCTGGCTCTTCGCGGAGATTGCCATTATCGCAACCGATATTGCCGAAGTGGTGGGAACGGCCATCGGCCTCAATCTGCTGTTCGGCATTCCGCTGGAACTGGGTGTCGTCATCACGGCACTGGATGTGTTCCTCATCCTGTGGCTGCAAAGACTGGGTTTCCGCTGGATCGAAGCATTCATCATCGCCCTTCTGGGCGTGATCTTTGTCTGCTTCTTCTTCCAGATCGCACTCGCGGATCCCGACTGGCGTGGCGTTATCCTGGGCTTTGCGCCCACGGTCGAGATCGTCAAGAACCCGGCCATGCTCTATCTGGCGCTGGGGATCATCGGCGCCACCGTCATGCCGCACAATCTTTACCTCCATTCCGGCATCGTGCAGACCCGCGACTATGGCCATACGCCGCCGGAAAAACGCGAGGCGCTGAAATTCGCGACCATCGACTCGACCGTGGCGCTGATGTTCGCGCTCCTCGTCAATGCGTCGATCCTCATCCTGGCGGCGGCCACATTCCACAAAACCGGGCGGACCGATGTGGCGGAGCTTGGCGATGCCCATGCCATGTTGGCGCCGCTCTTGGGATCGCTCCTCGCCCCCCAACTGTTCGCCATTTCGCTGCTGTGCTGCGGACTCAATTCGACGGTCACCGCCACCATGGCGGGCCAGATCGTCATGGAGGGTTTTCTGAATATCAGGCTGCCGGCCTGGGCGCGGCGTCTGATTACCCGGCTGATCGCCATCGGTCCGGCGGCGGGCGTCACGATCTATTACGGCGCCGAAGGGACTGGACTGCTGCTGATCCTCAGCCAAGTGATTTTGGCCTTCCAGCTTCCCTTCGCCATCGTGCCCTTGGTGATGTTCACCCGCGATCGGGGGAAAATGGGAGCCTTAACGGCACCTGGCTGGCTCACTGTCGTGGCGGGCATCATCGCCGCCGTCATCATTGCGCTCAATGTGAAGCTTATCTACGACATTTTCCTGGGCTGACGCGCCCATCTTGCAGACTCCGGCGGCTTCCCTTAATCCCCCGCCATGCAGGACCGTATTCTGATCGTCGACTTCGGCTCCCAGTTCACCCAGCTCATTGCTCGGAGGATTCGCGAGGCGGGGGTTTATTCGGAGATCGTACCGTTCCAATTGGCGGAAAAGGCCCTCGACTGGCCGGGCCTCAAGGGCATCATCCTGTCGGGCGGGCCTGCCTCCGTGCATGAGGCGGAAAGTCCCCGCGCACCTGCCCGGGTGTTCGGCCGTGGGCTGCCCGTGCTCGGCATCTGCTACGGCGAACAAACCATGTGCGCCCAATTGGGTGGAGCCGTTGAACCCTCCGACCACCGCGAATTCGGCAAGGCATTCGTTGAGGTGAAGGAGCCCAATGCGCTGTTCGACGGCGTGTGGGCGAGCGGCGAGCGCCATCAGGTGTGGATGAGCCATGGCGACCGGATCACCGCCATTCCGCCGCACTTCAAGGTGATCGCCACCAGCGAGGGAGCGCCATACGCCGCCATCGCCGACGAAGCCCGGCAATTCTATGCCACCCAGTTCCACATGGAGGTCGTTCACACGCCGGACGGCGCCAGGCTCCTCAAGAACTTCGTGCGCGAAATCTGCGGCTGCAAGGGCTCCTGGTCGATGGCCTCGTTCAAGGCCGAGATGATCCACAAGATCAAAAAGCAGGTGGGGTTCGAGCGGGTGATCTGCGGGCTCTCGGGAGGCGTTGATTCCGCCGTCACCGCGGTGCTTATCCACGAGGCCATCGGCGAGCAGCTTACCTGCATCCTCGTGGACCATGGCCTGATGCGCCTCAATGAGGCCCAGGAGGTGGTTCGCCTGTTCCGCGAATCCTACAACATCCCGCTGGTGCATGTGGACGCCTCGAAGCAGTTTCTAGAAGCGCTCGCTGGCGTCAGCGATCCGGAGACAAAGCGCAAGACCATCGGCAAACTGTTCATCGATGTATTCGAGGCGGAAGCGAAAAAGGTGGGTGGTGCTGCCTTCCTGGCGCAAGGCACGCTCTACCCGGATGTGATTGAAAGCGTCTCCTTCACCGGCGGGCCCTCGGTCACCATCAAGTCGCACCACAATGTCGGCGGCCTTCCCGAACGCATGAACATGAAGCTGGTGGAGCCGTTGCGGGAATTGTTCAAGGATGAGGTGAGATTACTGGGACAGGAGCTTGGCCTGCCTCAGCATTTTGTGAGCCGCCATCCCTTCCCCGGTCCCGGCCTCGCCATCCGCATTCCCGGCGACATCTCTCCAGAGAAGCTCGATATCCTGCGCAAGGCCGATCACATCTATCTCGACGAGATCCGCAAGGCGGGCCTTTACGATGCCATCTGGCAAGCCTTCGCGGTGCTGCTCCCCGTGCGCACCGTCGGCGTCATGGGCGACGGCCGGACTTACGATCAGGTTCTGGCGCTCAGGGCTGTCACCTCCACCGACGGCATGACGGCGGAGAGTTATCCTTTCGATCACCACTTCTTGACGCATGTGGCAACCCGTATCATCAACGAGGTGAGGGGTGTGTCCCGCGTCGTCTATGATGTGACCAGTAAACCCCCGGGCACGATAGAGTGGGAGTGAAAAGATGTCATTCGCGACGTTTCGCGGACTATCGAAATTTCAACGCAATGCAATGATGCAGTAGTTAATATCATTCAGGAGCTATCACCATCTATCGCGGGCACGCGAATCAATTTGACGGTATGGACGAGGACGGTATCGATATAATGGACGGAGGGCTTTTTTTGGCCCTCACCCAGAGAGATTACCAAAATCGGTCTCGACAATTCCAATGCGAAGCTCTTTCCGAAAGGCGCCGTGCGCGCTGCGTGTGCATTAAGGAACAGCGCTTCGCGCGAAGGCGAGTGAAAATCGCACACGGTTCGAACGTAAGATCCGCGTGCACCATTCATGGACGGTATTGTTCTCGTATTAAACTCTGAGCGCTGGATCATTGCGCAGGCAATCCGGCCGGTATCGTTGGCTGAGACCATGTTTGCGGATTTCGGGCATTCAAAACGTTACGC
>JACMJT010000283.1 GCA_014380505.1 Hyphomicrobiales bacterium
CCGTGCATCACCATGCCCAGACTGTCGCCCACCAGCATCAGATCGACGTGGTTGTCGAGCAGTCGTGCGGTGTGGGCGTGATAGCAGGTGAGACAGACGATCGGCTCGCCACCTTTATGGGCGCGAATTTCCGGAACCGTGATGCGCTTAAGCTGGGTCTGAACCGACATGCAGGCCTCCAGGGCCAAAGAAGCCTGCACAACATACCCCAGCTGGGCCGCCGAAAATAATCTGGGCAGCTCCGCTTGACGGGCAGGGCTGGCGCCTGATACTTAAGTATATGCTTAACTATCAACTGGACCGAACCTTTGCCGCCCTGGCCGACCCCGCCCGCCGCGCCATGGTGGAGCGGCTGGTTCAGGGGCCCGCCACGGTCAGCGAGCTGGCCAAGCCGCTGCCCATGTCGCTGCCCGCCGCCATGCTGCATCTCAAGGTGCTGGAGGAATCCGGCCTGGTGACCAGCGAAAAAGTGGGGCGGGTCCGGACCTGCCGCATCGATCCCAAGATGCTGAGCCAGGCGGAACAATGGGTCGCCGAGCGCCGGCAGATGTGGGAGCGCAGCCTGGACCGGCTGGGGGCCTATCTCGATCAAACCAAACCGCAAGACGAATCATAGGAGAAAACAATGTCGCGTTCCGTCGTCCATGCCAGCTTCACCATCACCCGCCACTGGAAGGCATCGCCGGCGCGGGTCTTTGCCGCCTTTGCCGACGAAAAACAGAAAGACAAATGGTTCGCCGGACCGGGAAGCTGGACGATGGTCGAGCGCAGCTTCGATTTTCGCGAAGGCGGTGTCGAAACCCTGACCGGAAAATGGCATACCGGCATGGTCACGCGTTTTCATTGCGTCTATCGCGACATTGTTCCGCCGACCGCAACCGAGTCCGGGCGGATCATCTATAGCTACAATATGTTCGTGGATGAGAAGAAGATTTCCGTCTCCCAGGCGGCGATCGAAATCCATCCCGACGGTGACGGCACGAATTTCGTGTTGACCGAATATGGCGATTATCTCGACGGCTATGACGATGCCTGCTCGCGCGAGCATGGAACCAACGCATTGATGGATGCATTGGGAAAATCGCTGGCGGGCTGAGCAGGGTGAGGCACGATCCGCCGCGAGCATAGGCGAGCGGCAGGCATAGGGAGAAAGTTATGGATCTCATCGAATTGGCCAAAGGCTATTACCGCGCCTATGAGACCAGCGACCGCGCCTTTGTCGAAAACAATCTGGCGCCCGGCTTCACCTTCACCAGTCCGTTCGACGATCATATCGGGCGCGAGGATTATTTCCGCCGCTGCTGGCCGCAAACGAACATCCATAAGAACTTCACCTTCGTCACGGTCATGCAGGAGGGCGACAAGGTGTTCGTGGCCTATGACGCCGAGATGCATATTCCCAATGCGGTCCATCCCGCCGCGCGCTTTCGCAACGCAGAGCTGATGTGTTTCGAACAGGGCAAGTTGAAATCGGTGGAAGTGTTCTTCGGGGACCCGCCGCGTGGCCTGACTCGCCGGGAATTCGCGGTGGAATCCGGCGCTGGCTGATCTTATGCAGATATAACAATATCGTTATATCTTACTTGACATGCCCTTTCGGCTGAGTTTTGATGTCCCCGATAGTTCCCGAGAGGGATTAATAGGGAATCCGGTGAAACAGCCGGAGCTGCCCCCGCAACTGTCAGCGGCGAGTCCTGGGCCGATACACCGTCACTGAGCCGAGAGGTTCGGGAAGACAGCCCAAGGCGAAGACCCGCGAGCCAGGAGACCTGCTATCGGGTGTCACGCTGGGCTTTGTGGGAACGGTGGGTTCCCGTCAGCCAACGATCGCTTCGTCAAGCGGTGACACGCGTCCGCGCGCTCTTTCGACAGGAGCGGCGATGCGCCTTGCCGCCCTGTCCCCGAACAAACGGAGTGTATCGCCATGACCGCGAAGCGTGTTTCACACAAAATTCTGTCCTCCAATTTGGGCTTCCCCCGCATCGGCGCCCGGCGCGAATTGAAGACGAGTATAACGAGGCGCGGTTTCTCGGCATCGAAACGCGCCCCGTACTGATCGGGCCGGTGACGTTCCTCAAGCTGGCGAAAATGCGCGACGGCAGCGAGCGTTGGGCGCTGTTGCCCAAGCTGCTGCTGGTCTATCTGAAGCTTCTCACCGCTTTGGTGAATGCCGGCGCGCAGTGGGTGCAGCTGGATGAACCGGTCCTGGTGAGCGACCTGGACGAGGCGGCGGATGCGGCTTTGCGCGCGGCCTATGCCGCACTGGCGCAGGCGCCCCTAAAAATACTGCTGGCGAGCTATTTCGGCGCGGTGGGCGACAACCTTCCGGTCTTGGCGGGTTTGCCGGTGGCGGGTGTGCATCTGGATCTGGTGCGCGCGCCGCAGCAATTGGAGGAGGTGTGCGAGGCGCTGCCGGGCGGACGCTGGCTGTCGCTGGGCCTGGTCGATGGCCGCAACATCTGGAAGACCGCGCTGACCGACGCGGAACGGCTGATCGAACGGGCTTTGGAATTGCGCGGAGGCGCCTTGATGGTGGCGCCGAGTTGCTCGCTATTGCATGTGCCGGTGGACCTGGAGATGGAGCAGAAGCTCGACGCGGGTTGAAGAGCTGGCTGGCCTTTGCGGTGCAGAAGCTGGACGAGGTGGCGGCGCTGGCCGCCGCGGGGAATGGCGCGCGCGACAGCCGATACTTTCTGGACAATGCCCGGGCACTGGGTTCCCGCGCCACCTCCTGCCGGATCCATGATCCCAAGGTGGCGGCGCGGCTGGCGGCGGTGACCCCGGTCCTGTCCCAGCGCCATCCCGCGTTCCGGGAGCGCATCGCGTTGCAGCAGGCGCAGCTCAAGCTGCCGCTGCTGCCCACCACCGGCATCGGTTCGCTGCCGCAAACCCGAGACCTGCGCGAGACCCGCGCCCGCTTCAAGAAAGGCGAGTTGCAGGC
>JACMJT010000284.1 GCA_014380505.1 Hyphomicrobiales bacterium
CGGGCGTGATCGGGCTTGATTTGCGAAGGCAAGGGGCCAAGTTTAGACTCAGGTACTCAAAAGGAGCCGCAAATGTTCATCACGCGCCGCAAGGGCTGGGAAATTCCGGAGAGTAAAGTCACGCCGGAGCATCTGTTCATCAACCGCCGCCAGGTCCTGGGCGCCGCAGGGGGTGCGGCAGCACTTTTGGCCGCCGGTCCCGCGCTGGCGGAGGATGATCCATCCGCCGGTCTCTATCCCGCCAAGCTCAACTCCAAATTCGGCGATGCCGGCCGCCCGGTGACGGCGGAATCCGACAACATCAATTACAATAATTACTATGAGTTCGGCACCACCAAAAGCATCGCCAAAGCGGCCGAGGCTTTGCCGATCCGGCCATGGACCATCGCGATTGATGGCGAAGTCGAAAAACCCATAACTCTCGGTATCGACGATCTGCTCAAACAGGTGACTCTTGAAGAGCGCATCTACCGGCACCGCTGCGTGGAACGCTGGGCCATGGTGGTGCCGTGGAGCGGGTTCCCGTTAAGCAAGCTCGTGGCGCTGGCCAAGCCCACCGCCAATGCCAAATACGTGCGCTTCGAGACGTTCAATAATCCCGATGTTGCTCCAGAACAGAAGCCCGGCCTGTTCAGCACCTATCCGTGGCCCTATGTGGAGGGCCTCACCATGGCGGAGGCTACGAGCGACCTCGCTTTCATGGTGACTGGCGCCTATGGCAAGCCCGTGGCCAAGAGCATGGGCGCGCCGCTCAGGCTGCATCTGCCATGGAAATACGGCTTCAAGTCGATCAAGGCCATCGTCAAGGTGAGCTTCGTTGCCGAGCGGCCGGTGGGCATGTGGGAGCAGATCGCACCCAATGAATATGGCTTCTGGGCCAATGTGAATCCGGACGTGGCACATCCGCGCTGGAGCCAGTCGCAGGAGGAGATGCTCGGATCCAACGAGCTTGTGCCCACGCAGTTGTTCAATGGCTATGGCGAGTTTGTAGCACCACTCTATGCCGGGCTTGAGGGCGAGAAGCTCTATATGTGAAAAAAAGGCCGGACAAACGTCCGGCCTTTGAGTCATAGCCCGACAATGGGCTTACCGCCGCATGTGGGATGCAGTGGATGGTTGCGGAGGCTACAAGGGGGGAGGCGTAACACCCCGCAAAGCGCCCCGTTGAGAAACGTGGGGCTGGTTGACAATGCGTGGGTTCCGGAGTTCCGGCAAGCGGCGGCCCATCATGGGAGCCATGAACGCCCGGCATGACGCAGGTTCGGTCCATTATGATACAATAGGTCGTGACTGCTGACCTTTTTATCGCCCTGGTAACCTTTGCCTTCGTGTCCTCGATAACGCCGGGGCCGAACAATCTCATGTTACTGGCCTCAGGCGTCAATTTCGGGTTCCGCCGCACCATTCCACACATGCTGGGAATTGGAGTCGGCTTCACCTTCATGGTGATCGTTGTTGGGTTGGGACTGGGAGAACTGTTCAAGGCCTTTCCCGCGATCTACACGGCGCTTCGCGTGGTGGGTGGCCTCTACATGTTGTGGCTGGCCTGGAAGATCGCCAACTCAGGCCCTGTGGGCGAGGGCCGCAGTGCTGGAACTCCCATCACCTTTATCCAGGCGGCGCTGTTCCAGTGGGTCAATCCCAAGGCCTGGGTGATGGCGGTAACCGCGATTGCCACCTACACCTTGCCCAATAATTATCTCTGGTCCGTGCTGCTGGTGGGCCTTGTGTTCGGCGGGGTGAACCTTCCGTCCGTCAGTACGTGGGCGCTGTTCGGCACGGCGCTGAAACATGTTATCAACCACCCGCGCGTATTGCGGGTGTTCAACATCACCATGGCTGTGCTGCTCGTGCTCTCACTAGCACCACTGGTTTACCATTAGAGTGATTCCTCACCCTGAGGCGCCCGTCGGAGCCGGGCCTCGAAGGATTCTCTTTCGAGCTTGTGTCCATCCTTCGAGGCTCGGCCCTATGGGCCTCGCACCTCAGGATGAGGAAAGAACTCGATTACTGCGCGGCGATCTGGGCTGCTTTCTGCACGAGCACTTCGGCCTGGCGGATCGAAGCGTAATCGATGAGGCGGCCATCGAGGGAGACCGCACCCTTGCCGGCCTTGGCAGCTTCCTCCATAGCGACGATGATGCGCTTGGCGCGGTTCACGTCGGCGTCCGACGGGCTCATCACCTCATTGGCGAGCGTCACCTGTGTGGGATGAATGGCCCACTTGCCTTCGCAGCCCAGCACGGCGGCGCGAAGGCCCGCGGCGCGGAAGGCATCGGCATCGGAGAAATTGCCGAAGGGACCATCTACCGGGCGGAGGCCATTGGCGCGGGCCGCCACCACCATGCGGGCAATTGCGTAGTGCCACATGTCGCCCCAATGGGTCTGACGCGAACCATCGCCCAGGGGTTCGGTCAGGACGGCGTAATCCTGATTGGCGCCGCCGATCGAGGTGGTGCGGGCCTTGGTGGATGCGGCGTAGTCGGCAACGCCGAAGTGGAGCGACTCGTTGCGCTTGGAAGCCGCTGCAATGGCATGCACGTTCTGCATGCCAAGGGCGGTTTCGATGATCATCTCGAAGCCCACGCGCTTCTTGCGGCCTTTGGCCGTTTCAATCTGTGTGCAGAGCATATCGACGGCGTAAACGTCGGACGCGGTGCCGACCTTGGGGATCATGATGAGGTCGAGGCGGTCGGAGGCCTGTTCAAGAACGTCGACAACATCGCGGTACATGTAGTGGGTGTCGAGGCCGTTGATGCGGACCGAGAGGGATTTCCGTCCCCAGTCGAGATCGCCGATGGCCTGGATGATATTCTTGCGAGCCTGGGCCTTGTCGTCGGGAGCGACCGCGTCCTCAAGATCGAGGAAGACCACGTCGGCCGCCGATTTTGCCGCCTTTTCAAAAAGCTGTGGTTGGCTGCCGGGTACCGCCAGCTCGCTGCGGTTAAGGCGCGCGGCCGCCTGCTCGACGTTGAAAAAGCTCATGATCGGAATCCCTGCTGTTTGTTCAGGGCGGGTAAATAGCCGCGATCCGCGTGCGCGCGCAATGGGGTTGCGACAATTGCGGCGCACTCAATTCGTCAGTGTACTGATTAATTGATACTGTGAGAGTAATGAAAGGCGATGGCCTGGGAGCGGTTCCTGAGGCCGAGCTTTTCATAGAGATTGCGCAGGTGGAACTTGACCGTGTTGATGGAAATGCCAAGCTCGGCCGCCAATTCGATGTTGGTGCGGCCACGAGCGAGGGCGGCGAGCATCGCCTTCTCGCGTTCAGTAAGTTCGTCGCGGGGGTCGCGCTTCAGAGCGCGCACATCGAGGAAGGGAAACACCATGCGGCCGGCGGCCACCGCCGTCACAATATCGAGCAACTGTTCGGGAGGCGCTTCGCGGGTGCAGAAGCCCGCGGCACCCGCCGCCATGGCGCGGCGCGGAATATCGGGATCGCTGGAGGATGCATAGACTACGATGCGCGGCGGGTTGGGCCGCTCACGCAAAATCGCCAGCAGGCGCTCGGGGCCAAGCTGGGGCAGGGACCAGTCGATGATGCCGAGGGGGACGGGCGCCCGGAGGCAGGCTTCGAGAAAGCCTTCCGCCGTTTTGGTGGTGGCCAGCAGGCTGAAGCGCCGGTCACGGTCGAAAATCTCCGAAAGTGCCTGCAACATCAGTGGGTTTGGATCAGCGAGAATAAGCTCTATGACGGCGTTCATTGGCAAGGACTCTATCCAAATGGGTGGGTTTCCGCAAGTGAATGTTTGTTTTCTATCTGAAAGGATGGCTCTTATCCCATACTTTTGGATGCCAATGGGCTAGTTTTCGGGGTGTTTGCGTTACTCACCAGCCCGGCCATAGTGCCGGACGAAACCGGGATGAACCCGGGCCAGCAAGGAGGATCAAGATGCCGGGCATGAGGGGTTTGTTTATTCCGGGGCCGACCAATGTTCCGCAAGCCGTGCGGCTTGCCATGGATATCGGCATGGAGGACCAGCGGGCCCCCGATCTTCCGGCCTTCACCCTGCCGCTGTTTGAGGATCTGAAAAAGATTCTGAAGACCCGCGATGGCCAGGTGTTCCTGTTTCCCGCTTCCGGCACGGGCGGCTGGGAAGCGGCGATGACCAATACGCTGAACCCCGGCGACAAGGTGCTGATCGCGCGCTTCGGCCAGTTCTCGCTGCTGTGGGCCGACATGTGCGTGCGGCACGGGCTTGATGCCGATGTGGTCGATGTGGCGTGGGGCGAGGGCGTTCCCGTCGAAGTGTTCGCCGAGAAGCTAAAAGCCGACAAGGGCCATGCCTATAAGGCTGTGCTCGTCACCCACAATGAAACGGCAACGGGCGTTACCAGCGATGTGGCGGCGGTGCGCAAGGCAATGAATGACGCGGGCCATCCCGCACTGCTCTTCGTCGATGCCGTGAGTTCGCTTGCCTCCATCGATTTCAACATGGACGAGTGGGGCGTCGATATCTGCGTATCCGGTTCCCAGAAGGGCTTCATGATGCCGGCGGGGCTCGCCATCGTGGGTGTCTCGCAGAAGGCGCTGGCGGCTCGCAAGGCCGCGACCTTCAAGCGCTGCTATTTCGATTTCGAAGACATGATCAAGACCAACAAGGACGGCTACTTTCCCTATACGCCGCCCACTCAAATGCTCCGTGGACTGAGGGCTGCCGTTGATCTGTTGCTTGGCGAAGGGCTGGACAATGTTTTTGCCCGGCATCATCGTCTGGCCGAAGGCGTGCGCCGCGCGGTTTCCGCCTGGGGCCTCACGCTGTGCGCCAAGGCGCCCAAGTGGCAATCGGACACGGTGAGCGCCATCGTCATTCCGGAAGGCTTCGATTCGGGTGCGCTGGTGAAGCATGCCTACAATCGCTATGGCCTGTCGCTTGGCGTCGGCCTCAACAAGGTGGCGGGACGGGTGTTCCGCATCGGCCATCTGGGCGATCTCAACGATTTGATGTGCCTGATGGCGCTGGCGGGATCGGAAATGGCGATGCGCGACATGCAGATTCCAATTGCCGCCGGATCGGGCGTCGCCGCCGCCGAGGAATATTACCGCGAAAGCGGCGCTAAACTTCTGAAGAAGGCTGCCTAACATGGACATTCACGAATATCAGGCCAAAGAAATCCTGGCGAAGTTTGGCGTTCCGGTTCCCAAGGGCGCGCTCGCCTATAGCCCCGAACAGGCGGCCTACCGGGCGCGGGAAATCGGCGGCAAGCTTTGGGTGGTGAAGGCCCAGGTGCACACGGGTGGGCGCGGCAAGGCTGGCGGTGTCAAGCTGTGCCGCGATGAGGACGAGGTTCTTGAAGCCGCCGACGATCTGCTTGGCAAGAAACTGGTGACGCACCAGTCGGGCCCCGCCGGCAAGATCGTCTACCGGCTCTATGTGGAAGGCGGCGTTGCAATCGCCCGCGAGCTTTATCTGGGCTTCGTGCTGGATCGTAAATCCGAGCGCGTCATGGTTGTGGCCTCCGCGGCGGGCGGCATGGAGATCGAAGATATCGCGGTCGAAAAACCCGAAACGATCATCCGCATCAGCGTTGAGCCAGCCGTCGGCATGCAGGCCTTCCAGGCCCGCGAAATTGCCTTCGCATTGGGCTTGGCTCCCGCACAGGTGCAGCAGGCCGTCACCACCATTCTCGGCTGCTACCGTGCGTTCGAGGAACTCGATGCCACCATGGTGGAAATCAATCCGCTGATCGTCACCGAGGATGGATCCGTGATGGCGCTCGACGCCAAGATGACCTTCGATGACAACTCATTGTTCCGCCACCCGGCCATCGCGGAACTCCGCGACAAGAGCCAGGAGGACGCCCGCGAAACCCGCGCTTTCGATCGCGGCCTCGCCTATGTGGGGCTCACCGGCAACATCGGCTGCATCGTCAATGGCGCAGGCCTTGCCATGGCGACGATGGACATGATCAAGCTCGCCGGCGGTGAGCCGGCGAACTTCCTCGACATCGGCGGCGGCGCTACGCCCGAGCGCGTGGCTAAGGCCTTCAAACTGGTGACGTCCGACGCCAACGTGGAGGCGATCCTCGTCAACATCTTCGCGGGCATCAACCGCTGCGACTGGGTGGCGGAAGGTGTCGTGCAGGCGCTTGAGAAAAATCCCGTGAAGGTGCCGGTGATCGTGCGCCTCGCGGGAACCCATGTGGAGGAGGGCCGCAAGATCCTCGCCCGCTCGGGGCTTCCCATCATCCGCGCCAACACGCTGGCGGAGGCCGCCCAGCGCGCCGTCGCCGCCTGGAAAAACGATAAATCCGAGAACCTGAAAAAAGTGGTGAACGCATGACCATCCTTCTCGATCGCTCCACCGCCGTTCTCGTCCAGGGCATCACCGGCAAGATCGGTTCGTTCCACGCCAAGGAGATGATGGATTACGGCACCAATATCGTGGGCGGCGTCACTCCCGGAAAGGGCAAGAGTTCCGAGCATGGCGTGCCGGTGTTCGACACGATGAAAGAGGCCGTGGAGAAAACCGGTGCCACGACCTCGATCGTCTTCGTGCCGCCACCGTTTGCCGCCGATTCCATCATGGAAGCAGCCGATGCGGGCATTCGCACCTGCGTTGCGATCACCGACGGCATTCCGGCCCAGGATATGATTAAGGTGAAGCGCTACATGCGGCGCTACCGCGCTGAAAACCGCATGCGGCTCATCGGTCCCAATTGCGCCGGAGTCATTTCGCCCGGCAAGGCGCTGCTTGGCATCATGCCGGGAAATATTTATCTCTCCGGCAATGTGGGAATCGTTGGCCGCTCGGGCACGCTTGGCTATGAAGCTGCGGCGCAAATGAAGGAACTGGGCATCGGCGTTTCCACCAGCGTCGGCATTGGCGGCGATCCGGTCAATGGCTCGTCCTTCAAGGATATTCTGGAACTCTTCGAGGCCGACCCCGAAACCCATGCGGTGGTAATGATCGGCGAGATCGGCGGGCCGCAGGAAGCGGAAGCCGCTGAATATATCCGCGACTTCATGAAGAAGCCGGTGGTTGCCTATGTGGCGGGATTGTCAGCGCCCAAGGGCCGCACCATGGGCCATGCGGGCGCCATCATTTCGGCATTCGGCGAAAGCGCTTCGGAAAAAGTGGAAATCCTCCGCGAAGTTGGCGTGGCAATCGCGCCCACTCCTGCGGAAATCGGCGTTACGGCGCAGAGAGTGCTGAAGGCGGCGTGAGAGGCCGGAACGATGACCGGAACATCCCGCCACGATGCCTGGCAGGCCGGCGATAGCTATGATGCCTATATGGGGCGCTGGAGCCGGAAGATCGCGCCGCGCTTTCTCGACTGGCTCGGCGCGCCAGACGGCCTGGATTGGTTGGAGGTCGGTTGCGGGACCGGCGCGCTGTCCGCCGCAATCCTGGCGCGGTGCAAACCGAAGAGCCTGATATCAATTGATCCGTCCGAAGGCTTTCTCACGAAAGCCCGGGCAAATGTGCCGGATGGACGCGCCGAGTTTCACGTGGGCGACGCGCAGGCCTTGACCCAGGAAACCGCCAGCCGGGACGTTGTCGTGTCTGCGCTTGTTCTGAATTTTGTGCCCGACAAGGAAAAGGCCCTTGCCGAGATGAAACGGGTGGCCCGCGCCGGAGGAACGGTTGGATTTTATGTTTGGGACTATCCGGGCGGGGGTGTGGAGTTCATGCATGAATTTTGGAATGCCGCAACCGCCCTCGATCCCGCGGCTCTGGACCTCACTGAAGACAGGCGCTTTCCCTTTTGCACGCCGGATGGATTGACCGATCTGGCCACACGGGCCGGTCTGTTGTCGGTTGAATGCATCTCGATCGAGGTTCCGACGGTGTTCAAGGACTTCGAGGACTATTGGCGCCCCTTCACCCTGGGCGCGGGGCCAGCGCCCGGCTACTGCGTGAAACTCGATCCCGAGGCCCGGCAACGCTTGAAGGACAAGCTTCACGACAGTCTCCCCCGGCGCGACGATGGGTCGATCCCCCTAAAGACAAGAGCATGGGCGATCAAGGCGGTCGCCGCTTGCTGAAGGCGGCGCGACCATTACATCCCGGCCCCGTTTGTGCCAGATTATGGCATTCGGGCAGGGCTGTGCATGATTGAAGCATCCGGTTGGTCTATCGCTGGAAGTTACTACGAGAGTTGTAATTGCCAGGCGGTCTGTCCCTGCCGGCGTCTCAATGGCGTGCCGGGCGGCGATTCAACCTATGGGCTCTGCCAGTTCATCCTGTCCTGGCAAATCGAAAAGGGGCGGGCGGAGGGCACGAACCTCGCCGACCGCCAGATCGTGATGGCCGGGTTCTACAACGATGCAGAGCCGGACAAGCCCTGGTCGATCAAGCTGTTCATCGATGATGCGGCGGAGCCGGAGCCATACCGGCAGCTCACACGCATCTTTCTCGGGCGTGCAGGAGGCAATATGCCGTTTACCGCTAATATCGCGACAATCCTCGATGTGGAACGCGCCAGGATTTCGCTCACGCACGAACCCGGCCGCGAGACCATCCGCGTTGGCGATCTCGGCGGATCGGCTGTGGCGCGGCGCGCGGACTATGACGGCAGCGTTTCCTGCGGCATTCCCGGGCATGATCATCCGGGTACGGAATATATGGCGTCGTTGTCGGTGAACAGCGGACCGCTGCAATGGGACTACGAAGAACGTTGCGGCTTTGCAACGGACTTTCATTATTTCGGCTAAAACAACGCCCAGCACTGTCAATATGATGGGCGGCTTCAATCGGGATAAAATCCGCGCTAGGCTGCCCATCGGCAGAACCGGTTCCAGGTTCGGCAGGGTAGCCCGCCATGAAACTTCCTGACATTCATTACGCCAACAGTTCCGGTTTGCGCATCGCCTATCAGGCCATGGGGCAGGGTGCGATTGACCTTGTTTTCGTGCAGGGATTCCTGTCCCACCTCGAGGTTCATTGGGAAGATCCCGGACTGAGCCATCTTTTTCAAAGACTTTCGTCGTTCTGCCGCCTCATCGTCTTCGACAAGCGCGGGACCGGATTGAGCGACCGCGTTCCGCCCGATGCACTCCCCGATCTTCAGACACGTATGGATGACGTGCGCGCGGTGATGGATGCCGCCGGCAGCGGCCGCGCGGTTTTGCTGGGTGCATCGGAGGGTGGACCCATGTCGATCCTCTTTTCTGTCAAGTATCCGGAGCGGACTCGTGCCCTCATCCTCTATGGGAGCTATGCGCATTTCCATGGCGCGGTGACCGGGCCAGAAGGCGTCGATGCTTTTGTGAGAGATGCCGAACAGACCTGGGGAACCGGTGCGAGCCTGAAGCTTTTCGCGCCCAGCCGGGTTGGAGATAGCCATTTTCGGAACTGGTGGGCGCGCTTTGAAAGAGTGTCCGTCAGCCCGACCGCGGCCATAGCTTTGGCCAGGATGAATGCGGCCATCGACATTCGCGATCAACTCAAACTCGTCTCGACTCCCACGCTGGTCATGCACCGGAAAGACGACGTCAGGGTGACGGCAGCCAGTGGACAATTCCTGGCGCGCGAGATCGCAGGTGCCAAGCATGTTGAACTAAAGGGCAGCGATCATCCCATCTGGACTGGCGATGTCGATCACGTGGCGGATGTCATCGAGGAGTTTCTTACGGGAAAGCACCAGTGGAGTAGCCGAAACCGGTCATTGGCCATCCTCCTGACAGTGCGGAACTTGGAGGTTGAAAGGATAAAAGCGCAGCCCGCCGATCGTTTTGTGCCGGAAAGGGTGGAGCGTTTGTTGGCTTTGGCATCCGACATCATCGCCCGGTTTGGCGGGGAGGCTGCGACCGGCGGTGGGTCGAGATTGACGGTCAGGTTCGATTCCGTGGTTCGGGCGCTGCATTGCGCAGTCGAGCTTCGCGACGCCGGGGCATCGCTTGGCTTCCGGCTTGCCGTGGGGCTTCATGCGGGGGAGTTTGAACTTCGCCATGGCAATGTCTTTGGGCCTGCCCTCGCTGTTGCCGAGGTTATCGGTTCCGCTTGCGTGCCCGGTGAGATCGCCGCTTCGCCGGTGGTGCGCGAACTCGCCGCCGGATCGGGGTTTCACTTCAAGCCGTGTTCAAGTCTCACGGTCGAAGACCAAAATGGTCCGATTCAGCTTTTTACCGTTGCGGCGGAGCGGCATCTTGAGCCGGAAGTGCCGCACCACGCGGCGGCCGATCTCAAGGTCTTGAGTGCGCGGGAAAGAGAAGTGCTCAAGTTGGTTGCCGAAGGAATGATCAATGCGGCAATTGCCAGAAAACTTGGGCTAAGCGAACACACGGTGAAACGCCATGTGGCCAACATTCTGCTGAAACTGGATCTTCCAACCCGGGCGGCGGCTGCGGCCGTTGCCGGAAAAGGCGATTAGGCAGACCCGAACGGGCCATCCGCTACATGGCCCTTTCGGTGGAAGCGGAGCCGCCACCGATTTCCTAGACAGTGCGCATGCTCCCGACCCGGCAATTGGTGCCGTATCGGGTGAGTAAATGGAGGAAGTCATGAAGAAATTTTCCCTTGTTCTCGCCGCATGCGCAATATCCTTCGGCACGGCACTCGCGCCACAGGCCAAGGCCACTGATCCATCGGCGGAAGCGGCCTATCAGGATATCGAGAAGACGCTTGGAATTGTGCCGGGCTTCTTCAAACTGTTTCCGGAATCCGGAATCGCCGGCGCCTGGATGGAATTCAAGACCATTCAGCTCAATCCCAATACCAAGCTCAACGGCAAGACCAAGGAGCTGATGGGGCTGGCGATTGCTTCGCAGATACCGTGCGATTATTGTGTCTATTTCCATACGGCGGCGGCGAAAGCCAACGGCGCCAGCGACGAAGAGATTCGCGAAGCCGTGGCGATGGCGGCCATCGTCAGGCATTGGAGCACGGTTCTGAACGGCATGCAGGTCGACCGCGATGTTTTCAAGAAAGAGGTCGACACGGTGCTCAAGGGTGCGACGCAGTAGAGCAAAGCATACAGAAGGAGGAAACATCATGAACACGCAGAAAGTTACCGCCGAAGGCATCAAGAAGGCCATCGAGGGCCGTGACGGCCGCATGCTTGCGAGTTTCTACGCGGACGATGCGGTTGTGCGCGTCATCGACCGCAACAATCCGCCAAGCAAGCCACGCGAAGTCGTCGGCAAAAACGCCATCGGCACGTTCTGGGACGACATCTGCAGCCGTGCCATGAAGCATACGGTGGAAAACGGCATCTCGAACGGCGATCAAATCGCATTCACGCAGGCCTGCGATTATCCCGACGGCGCGAAAGTCTATTGCATGGCGATCGTCAATTTGAATGGCGGTAAAATCGCCCGGCAAACCGTCGTCCAGGCCTGGGATGAATAATCCGGGTGGCGGCGCTTCTCAGGCGCCGCCATCCAGTCTGGATCACTAGCTCAAGGCCGGTGATGGAGAGAAGATTTGGCTCACATCAACGACGACAGGTGCGACGTCTTCTCAAAAAAACTGCTGGACGGCGGCGCCTGAGAAGCGCCGCCACACGGATCACTCGTCCCAAGCCTGAACGACGGTCTGCCGGGCGATTTTA
>JACMJT010000285.1 GCA_014380505.1 Hyphomicrobiales bacterium
ATCGGCAGCGGCCGCCTGTCTCTCGCAAAGCTGTTCGACGAGGACATGCTGGGCGACGATCTCGAAGCCTGGCTGGCGGAATCCAATCTGATGAAGCGCACCTTTCGCAATGCCGCGATAATTGGCGGCCTCATCGAACGCCGCATTCCCGGCAAGGAAAAGACGGGGCGCCAGGTGAGGATCAACACCAACCTGATCTACGATGTCCTGAGAAGCCACCAGCCAGACCACATTCTGCTCCGTGCGGCGTGGGACGATGCCGCCGACGGACTGATTGATATTCATCGTCTCGGCGCGTTGCTAAGGCGCATCAGGGGGGCCATCGTGCACCGGGCCCTCGACACGGTCTCCCCGCTCGCTGTTCCGGTGCTGCTTGAGATCGGGCGCGAATCCATTTACGGCGAAGGCCATGATGCCCTTCTCGCCGAAGCAGCAGGCGCCCTCGTCGACGAGGCCATGGGGGTTGTCTAGGACTCACCGCATCGGGCTGGCCGGCCTCGACTTCATTCCCGATCTTTCGGGCGCGCTCTATGCACCCGATTTCAAGGCGCTGCTGGTGGCCGATCTCCATCTCGAGAAGGGTTCGAGCATCGCCCGGCGAAGAGTGCATCTGCCGCCCTACGACACTCGCTCCTCGCTTTCGCAACTTTTGGCCGTGATCGCCGCGACAAAGCCCGAGCGACTTATCTTCCTGGGTGACAGCTTTCACGACAACGAAGCGCGGGACCGGATTGACGCAAGCGATCTAGCGACGCTCAGGGCCATTACCGCGGAACGGCGCACCATCTGGATCACGGGCAACCACGACCCTTCGCCCCCGCAAGACATTGGCGGCACGATCATGGCGGAGGTGATGCTCGGGCCCGTCGCTCTGCGGCACGAACCGAAGCAGCTGGCGCAAGAGGAAAGGGAAATCGCCGGCCATTTGCATCCCGCCGCGTCTGTGGACCAGCGGGGCCGCCGCATTCGCTGCCGCTGCTTCATTGCCGACACCCGCCGTGTCATCATGCCGGCGTTCGGAAGTTACACCGGTGCGTTGAGCATTTCGGCGCAACCTTTCGAGACCCTGTTTACGGAATTCAATGTATGGATGATCGGCGCCCGCGCCATCCACCGTTTTCCACGCTCGAAAGTCCGATGAAAGAGATGGCGGCGAGATCAGCTTGCCTTGGCCTGCAGCGCCAGGATGAGGTCCGGCGTCGGTTCGCCCGTTACGGCCAAACCGGATTGAAGCTGGAACAGCCGGATTGCATTGACAGTCTGCGCGCCCATCTTGCCGTCGGGCTCGCCCACATTAAATCCCAGCCGCGAGAGAAGCTGCTGGGCCGTCAACACCGGATCGGCAGAGAGGACTTGCGCCGTGGCTGAGTGGGTGATGGGCGCGTTGAGGGGCGCATTCCAGTCCGGATTGGCAACCGCCACCACATTGGCGTCATCGGCGGCGGGATCGGGATTCCAGGCGGCGGCACGGTCCGTTACAGTCTTGCGGTCCCCGGGCGCCAGGGCCGCGACAAGTTGACCGGCGCGCCGTGCGGCGTCCTGATCTCCCTGGTTGCCGGCCATCGTGTACCAGAACAACGCTTCGCTCAGATCGATCTTCGTTCCCAATCCGCGCTCATAGAGCACCGCCAGGTTGAACTGGCTGTCTTTCAGGCCACGCTCCGCGGCTTTCCTGAACCAGCGGAAAGCCTCGTCGTAGTTGGGCGTACCCACCTGATTGCCGGCGGCGATCACGGCCGCGTTGTGCATGGCTTTCACGTTGCCGGCGCTGGCCGCGCGTTCATACCAGAGCAGCGCTGCCGCCACGTCCTGGGGCACGCCCTTGCCGCGTTCAAACAGCGTCGCGAGGCGGTATTGGGCTGGCGCCAGTCCCCGCGCAGCGGCCAGTTGGTACCAATATGCGGCCTTGGTGAAATCTTGCTGCACGTTCTGGCCGTCGAGATAACGGCTGGCGATGATAAACTGGGCCGTTGCATCGCCGCGGGTGGCGGCCTCGCGGAGACTTTGGCTGCCGGCCTCGGCGGACGATTCATCGGCATTCTCGGCGAAGACGCCCGGTTCAGCGACAATCGAGGCAAGGGAAGCGCCGGTGTTTTTGGCAGGCAAGGCGCCAGTCAGGATGCTATCCGTTACGACGGTTTCACCGGGCGAGGGCAAGCCAGAGCCATCACCGGTCGGCTCGGGCAACACAACGGCTTGGGCCTGGGTGTCATGGGTTTTAGCCGGGGCTTGGCGAGCCGGGGCAGCGCCAGCGGGTTCCACAATCGTTTCGATTGACGTCGATTGCTTCAACGGTTTGGCCGGCTTCATCAGGTTGAAGGTGAAGGCCGAAACCGCCGCCAACAACGCGAGACCCAGTATAACCAGCTTGCGCCTCTTGCTGTCGTTGGAGACGGCGGGCTTGATCCCGGGTACAAGCTTGCCGCCGGAGAAGCTCAGGGGCTCCGGCCGTTGTTGCCGCGTGCTGCCGCGCTTGCGGAACGGCAAACTGAACCGGCGATTAGCGCCAGGCTTCAGCGCCGGCTTGATTTCGGGATGCAGCACATTGGTCTGGGTGGCGGCGGCCTGGGCGGCCCGGCGGGCGGCGGCGATGAAATCGTCAGCGGGCGCGAACTTATCGCTGTCGCCAAGGGAAAAATCGACTGCCTGCGGTTGGGAGTCAGAGTGCGTGGGAATGATACCGGCCGGC
The DNA here is from genome assembly GCA_014380505.1 of Hyphomicrobiales bacterium. The sequence continues at coordinate 2,690 of JACMJT010000285.1, forward strand.
TCTGCCGCCGCTTCAGGGATCGTATCCTGAAAAGCGTCCGCCGGGTCGAGGAAGGATGACGATGCGGACTCTACCGTTGTGTGCGGCGCCTGCCAGTCTGGCCCGCCATTTTGCGGCTCTTTCGCCTGCTGCGCCATGTTGACGGCGAGCTGGTGTCCCGCAGCGGCGGTTTCAAGTTCCGCCAGCTTATTAACGATCTGTTCAAGCGTCTCGTGGACGGCTTCAAGGGTTTCCTGATTGCGCTGATCGGATGACGTAGCGCTCTCCCGCACGGCCCGGAGGCCTTCCTGGAGGGCCTGCATTTCGGGAGACGGCCCCTGCGCCGAAGACTGGGTTGCGAGAATACGATCGGTGACGCGGCTCGCGGTTTCCTCGGCGGCCGCCTGCGCCAGTGCGCGATTCTGCTCGAGGCTTTCGAAGAGCTGGGTAATGGCGCGCTCGATAGTGTCGAAATGACCGAGTTGCTGTTCGGCGCGGCCGATGCGATCGTTGACGGCGGATAGCTGATGTTCAAGAGCCGCGGCGGCGGCGCCATCGCCTTGCTGGCGCAAAGCTTCGCCCAGACGATGATCGAGTTCAGCAATGCGGCGATCCATGTCGGTCAGGGGCCGCAAGTCCGGGGCCTGGACCACGCGGGCCGACAATTGCTCAACGGCGGCACGCAAGGCATCGACGTCGCGTTCCGAGGCGGTCCCGGCCTGCGCCTCGTCGATGCGCTGGTTGAGATTGGCGATTTCCGCGCGCAGGCGCTGCAGGTCGCTGCCGCTGGCCTGGCCGCCCAATGCGGCTTGCGCTTCGTTGAGAAGGCCCAGGATGCGGCTTTCAATGGCTCGCAATTCCTGGTGCGCCATGCTGACAGCGGCGGATTGGGCTCGCGCCGAAAGATCCTCGGAAGCTTCGCTTACGCGCTCAATGCGATCGGCGAGACGGCTGAGTTCCTGGCGCACGAGGTCGGACAAACCCGAATGGCTCGCCTCCTCCGAGCGATGGACGCGGTTTGCCAAATCGTTGAGACGCGTCTCAAGACTGGCGAGGGCGGGAGCCGCCTGCAGCACATCATCGCTGGCGGAACTTGATGCGCGCTGGGCCATATCACCCAGGCGGTCCTGCATGGATTTGAGGGTGTCGCGCGTTCGCCGCTCGCTGACATCGAGATGATCCACCACATTGCGGATAGCGGTTTCAAGCGAGTTGAAGCCTGGAACGTCTTCAGGTTTGTCGAAGTTTTTCTGCTGTTGCGCGGCCATGGCAATTTGGCGCCCCAACACCGACAGGCGTTCATTGACGGCGGTGAAGGCTTCAACGGCCTGACGTTCATTGTTGTCGACGCGCGCCAACATGCGATGCAAGGCTTCAGCGTCTTGATGCTGGGCAGGCGCTTCATAGGGCCTGATCGCCGCCGACTCCTGCTCTCGCCTTGCGAGGCGGGACAGCTGCTGGGCGATGTCTTCGAGGCGGATCGTCGTGTCGTCATGCCGGGGGTGCCGTGAGGGTGCCGTGTCCATCCGGCGGGCGTCCGAAAAATCTTTGTGGGGAATGGCTTCCGCCGGAGGGTGGGCCAGCTCATTTTCCTCGGATTGGTCGAGAATCACCGAATTGAGCCATTCTCCCAAGGTCATTCCCGACCGCCGGGCAGCGTGTTTCGCCGCCTCGCGAACCTCAGGTCCGATCCCTTTGACGCTCCATGGAATGCCGGGTTTCATTGGCTCATTCTCTCACTCTTCCGCAAAGGCCCAATCGCACCGGACGGGCCGGACAAAAGGGAGATGCGGGTTTTCCCTGTGCAAAAGTTAACGGGTTTGGTAAAGATTCAGTTAAGCGGTTCATATTTTGGCGTAAATTGGCTTCTGGCGGGGCCATTTTGGCCCGTTACCGGAGCTGGATAAACGCAAGGGAATCGACGCTGGTAAACCTTCCGGACCGTGCTTGAGGACACCCCTTCGCTGGAGACCCACATGGCCGCAACAGATAAAAAAGACCGGCCAAGCCGGGACCGGACATATTCTATCACGGAGCTGTGCCGGGAGTTCAGTGTCACCCCCCGGACGTTGCGGTTTTATGAGCAAAAAGGTCTTCTGCATCCCGCCCGCCGCGGCTGGACCCGGATTTTCAATTATCGCGACCGGGCCCGCCTGCAACTCATCCTGCGCGGCAAGAAGGTCGGCTTCGCGCTGGAAGAGATCAAGGAAATGCTCGATCTCTATAATCTGCGTGACGGCCAGCTGACCCAGCTCCGCATCGCGTCCACAAAAATGCGCGAACGCCTGGAGGCGCTGCGCAAGCAGCGGGTCGAACTCGAAGACGCCATTGCCGATCTTGAGCGGACCGTCGTTCTGGTCGACGGCATGCTTACGGAGCGGGAGGCTCAGACGTCGAAAACTTCAAGCGCTGACTGAAGTTTTTCACAGATCCTGAGACAAAGGCATGCGCTTGGCGATCTCGGCGCGGAAGGGGCTTGCCCTATAAACACCCAGAACCTTCAAGTAGCTGGTGAAGAATTCGAGTTCCTCAAGCGCCAGCCGGACACGGCGTTCAGACGGATGGCCTTCGATATCGGCATAGAATTGCGTGGCGGAGAACTGCCCTTCAAGCTGATAGGATTCGAGCTTGGTCATGTTGACACCATTGGTGGCAAACCCGCCCATGGCCTTGTAGAGGGCGGCCGGCACATTGCGCACGCGGAAGACGAAACTTGTCACCACGAGCGCTTCCTCGGGCGCGGCATCCTGCGCTGTGGCTGAAAGCACAATGAAGCGCGTTGTGTTGTGGTCCTCATCCTCAACGTTGTTGCGGGCAATTTCGAGCCCATAAATCTTGGCGGCAAGGGCCGTGGCGATCACGGCATGGGAGGAATCGCGGCTTTCCGAAAGAGCCCGCGCGGCACCCGCCGTATCGGCGGCGACGACGGGCTTGATCTTCAGTTCACGGATGATTTTCCGGCATTGGCCGAGCGCATGCACATGGCTGTGGACGCTGGCGACGCGTGCGAGGTTCGCGCCGGGTACGATCATCAACTGGTGGTGCACGCGCAAGAAGTGCTCGCCGATGATGTGGAGATTGGCGCGGGGCATCAGGTGATGGATATCGGCGACGCGGCCCGCAACCGAATTGTCGATGGGGATCATGGCCAGCGCGGCCTCGCCATCCTTTACCGCCTGGAAGGCATCCTCGAAGGTTCCGCAGGACAGCGGCTGATGATCAGGATACGCCTCGATGCAGGCAATATGCGAATTGGCGCCAGGCTCCCCCTGGTAGGCGATCTTCAGAGTCACGATTGTTACCTCAGCATCTGGCGGGCGATTTCAAGTTCGGCGGGTGTGTCGACACCGAGCGGCACCGTTTCGACGCGGACCACCACAATGCTCATGCCATTGTCAAGGGCTCGCATCTGCTCGAGGTTGCGCTCGGCTTCGCGGGCGCTGACCGGCAGCGAAACGAAGCGATCGAGCGAACTCCGCCGATAGGCATAGACACCGATGTGGTGCCAGTAGGGCGCTTCGTGTTCGGGGCCGGTATGGCGCACGAAATCCCGGGCGAAGGCCACTTCGCGCTCGTCGTTCAAGGGAGTGATCGCCTTGACAATGTTGGGGTTGGCCACGTCGGCCGCCGTTTTGATCGGCGCCGCGATGGTTGAAATTTCGGCCTGCTCATTCACCAGCCCCGCAAGGCAACGCTGGATCGACAGCGAATCGATGGTGGGAAGATCGCCCTGCAGATTGACCACGAAACCGAAGCGGCCGCCTGGATCGCGCAAGCGCAACGCCTCGGCGATACGGTCAGAGCCCGAGGGTAGTGCTGGATCGGTGACGATGGCATCGCCGCCGGCGATACGGATGGTTTCGGCGATTTCGTTTTCCGCCGCCGCCACAAGCACTTGGCCGACGTTGGCGGCAATCGCCCGCCGCCAGACTTGAACGATCATCGGCAGGCCATGAATATCCGCAAGCGGCTTGCCGGGGAGCCTGGTGGAGGCCATTCGCGCGGGGATTACGACGATGGTATTGTGGTTTTCTATCATGGACTTGGCTCAAGGCGCGGCAAATGCTCACGACCGTCTTATACGTATTGCGGTAGGCTTGAGAAACAATTAGTTTCCGCGCGAAATAAGGGGTTCGCGGGGGTCAGGTCGTTCGATGGACAGCTTTGAAGTCAACAAAATTATCGGCGCGGTTCTCGGAACAGCCCTTATGGTGTTCGGCCTCAAGGGCGCGGCAGAAGTCATTTATCATTCGGAAAAACCGAAACAGCCGGGCTTTGTCATCGAAGTGGCGGATGCTGCAACCGGCGGGGAAGCGACTGGGGGCGGAGAGGTTGCCGCAGTTTCCCTGGGAACCCTGCTCGCCGCAGCCGACCCCAAGAAGGGCGAGGCCGCCGCCAAGGCCTGCATAACCTGCCATACATTCAACAAGGGTGGCGCCAAAAAAACGGGACCGAACCTGTGGGATATCGTGGACAGGCCGCACGGCTCCGTCCCGGATTTCCCGTACTCGGATGCCATGAAGGCCAAGGCTTCCGAGCCATGGACCTATGATGCTCTCAATACCTTCATCAAGAACCCCAAAGAGGGCGTGCCCGGCACCAAGATGATCTATCCCGGCCTCAAGAAGGACACGGCCCGCGCCGATCTCCTGGCCTATCTCGCTTCGCTCTCGGATGCGCCCAAGCCCTTCCCTGCCCCGTAACGGCCTCAATGCTCTCCAAGAATTAACTCCGGCGTTCCCTCGCCGGTGTTTTCTTTTGGACGCGCAAATGCCTATCTATCGCTACAAATCGGATCAGGAGCTCAGCCGATGAGGTTTACCCGCCGGTCCCTGCTCAAGCTTGCAGGACTTTCGCCGCTGACGAAAATCGTCGGCGTGCAGGTCGCCCATGCCGAGGACCGCCAGTTCCGGCACGCTCTCACCTTGTTCAGCGACATCAAATATGGCCCGGACTTCCGGCATTTCGACTATGTGAACCCCCAGGCTCCCAAGGGCGGGCGCGTGCGCTTTGGTTTGGTTGGCTCCTTCGACAGCCTCAATCCCTACACCTTCAAGGGCGAAATGGCGCCAGGCGCGACCAACGAGACTTTGTTTACCAGATCGCTGGATGAACCTTCGACCCAATACGGTCTCGCCGCATCCGCCGTGTGGCATGCGGAGGACCACTCGCAGGTCGTTTACCGCCTGCGGCCAGAGGCGCGCTTTCACGATGGAAAACCCATGACGCCCGGCGATGTTATCTGGAGCATGGAGGCGTTGCGCGGATCGCACCCGTTCTACAACTCCTATTATAAAAACATCACCAAGGCGAAGCAGACGGGCGATCACGAAGTCACCTTCATCTTCAGCGAGGCGGGCAATCGCGAACTGCCGCTCATCACAGGCGAACTTTACGTATTGCCGAAGCACTGGTGGACGGACAAGAACGCTGATGGCAAGCAACGCGATATCAAGGAGACCACACAGGAAGTGCCGCTTTCCTCGGGTCCCTACAAGGCGGTAGAAGTGAAGACGGGAGTTTCGGTGAAGCTCAAGCGCGTTGAGGATTATTGGGGCAAGGATTTGCCGGTCCACATCGGCCAGGATAATTTCGACGAGATCGAATACATTTATTTCCGCGACGCCAATGTGGCCTTCGAAGCCTTCAAGGGGGACCAGTACGATTGGCGAGTGGAGAACTCCGCCAAATACTGGGCGACGGGTTATAAATCTCCTGCAATCAGCGATGGCCGCCTTATCAAAGAGGAAATCGAGCTAAAGAATGTCGAGGGCATGCAGAGCTGGGCCTTCAACCTCAGGCGCGGGAAGTTCCAGGACCAGCGGGTGCGGCGCGCCTTTAACTTCGCCTTTGATTTCGAATGGTCCAACCCCAATCTCTTCTATGGCCAGTACACGCGCTCGCGCAGTTATTTCAACAATTCGGAAATGGAGGCAAAGGGCTTGCCCACCCCGGAGGAACTGGCGATCCTCGAACCCCTGAAGGACCAGATTCCGGCGGAGGTCTTTACGGCGGAATACAAAAATCCCGTGAACACAACGCCGCAAGACCGGCGCAAGAATCTACGCGAGGCCTCGCGGCTTCTCCATGAGGCAGGCTGGAAAGTCATGCCGGATGGCGGCAAGTCGGTGCTGAAGAATGACAAAGGCGAGCGGCTTGACGTTGAAATCCTGCTCGACCAGCCGATCTGGGAACGAATAGCGCTGCCCTATGAGCAACAGCTCGAACTCCTAGGCATTGGCGTGACCATCAAAACAATCGACACCGCCCAATTTGAACGCCGGACCCAGACTTTCGACTACGACATCATTATCGGCAGTTGGGGCCAGTCGCTGTCACCGGGTAACGAGCAGCGCGACTTCTGGGGCAGCGATTCAGCAATCAGGAATGGCAGCCGCAACTATGTTGGTATCCAAAATCCGGCGATCGACCGCATCGTCGACAAGATCATTTTCGCTACAGACCGGTCGGGCCTCGTCGCCGCCTGCAGGGCGCTGGACCGGGTGCTCATGTGGAACGACTACGTGGTTCCCATGTGGTACATTCCCCATGAGCGCATTGCGCGCTGGGACCGCTTTGGCAGGCCCGCCAAGCTGCCAGACTTTTCAGACGGCTTTCCTTCAATCTGGTGGTGGGACGAAGAAAAAGCCAAGACGGTGGCATTGAAAAAATGAGGCGGAGCCTGGCCTTCGCCTTCCTGGTGCTTGCGGCGCTACCGGCCCATGCCGAACCACGCCACGGCCTCTCGGTGTTCGGCGAGATGAAATATGGGCCGGATTTCACTCATTTCGACTATGTAAACCCCGAAGCGCCGAAGGGCGGGCGCATGGCGCTCATCGGACCTGCCGCGATCGACACCTTCGACAGTTTCAACGGGTATATCCTCAAGGGCGATCCTGTTCAGGGTTATGAGCTGATGTTCGACACCCTTATGGCGCGGGCCATGGACGAGCGGGATGCCATTTACGGCCTGGTTGCAAAGACCGCAGATGTAGCGCCCGACCGCATGAGTGTCAGCTTCGCGCTCCGTCCCGAAGCTAAATTCGCCGACGGTTCAGCGCTGACGGCGGACGACGTCTGCGATAGTTTCCGGCTGCTCTCGACCCAGGGCAATGAACGCATCAGAATTACAATCAGGGATGTCGAGGCTTGCGATATTCTCGATTCCTACACCGCGCGCTACCGTTTCAAGGGTGAGAATATTCGCGATCTGCCGCTGACCGTCGCGCAACTGCCGGTGTTCTCGAAGACCTATTACAGCAAGGTGGATTTCGCAAAGTCCACCCTTGAGCCTCCGCTTGGATCGGGGCCCTATGCGGTCAAGGCGTTTCGCCCCGGCGAGTATGTGGCCTATGGGCGGCGCGCCGACTATTGGGCGAAGGATCTGGCGGTCAATCGCGGCCACTACAATTTCGACGAGGTGCGTTTCGATTATTTCCGTGAGCGGACAGCGGGACTCGAGGCGCTAAAATCCGGCGTCATCGATCTTCGCGAGGAATTTACCTCGCGCGATTGGGCGACGGCCTATAATTTTCCGGCGCTCCTGGATGGACGGGTGAAACAGACGGTGCTGCCCGACGAAACGCCATCGGGCGCCCAGGGCTTCTTCATCAATCTGCGGCGCGCCAAATTTCAGGACATTCGCGTGCGCCAGGCGCTCAATCTCGCTTTCGATTTCGAGTGGACGAATGCCAATTATTTCCATGGATCCTACACGCGCACAGTCAGCTTCTTCGAAATGTCGCCACTGAAAGCGGAGGGCTTGCCGCCACCGGAAGAACTGGCAATCCTGGAGCTTCTGCATGGCGAGATCCGGCCCGAAGTGTTCGGCGTGCCGGCGATTCCACCATCAAGCGACGGTTCGGGCCAGGACCGCAAGCTGCTGCGGGAGGCCTCCAATCTGCTCGACGCGGCGGGGTGGAAAGCCGATGGGAAATTTCGCAAGAATGCCAAAGGCGAAACGCTCGATGCCGAATTCCTCATCGAAAGCCCGGTATTCGAGCGCGTTTTCGCACCTTATGTGAAAAACCTGCAGCTCCTCGGCATTGACGCCACGATCCGCACGGTGGATGAAGCGCAATACCAGTCGCGGCGCAAAACCTTCAACTTTGATATCATCTCGAGCCGGTTTGCTTCCGGCGTGACACCGGGCACCGATCTCCGCGTGTTCTTCGGCACGGACTCCGCCAATGCGCCGGGTTCCTACAACATGTCCGGGGTGGCAAGCCCCGCGATCGACGCACTGATCGAAAAGGTAGTCTCCGCCAAAACCCGCAAGGAACTCGACATCGCCGGCCGCGCGCTAGACCGGGTGCTCCGCGCCGAGGTTTTCTGGGTTCCGAACTGGCACAAGCCCAGCCACTGGGTGGCCCATTGGGACCGCTTCGGATGGCCTGCCGTAAAGCCCACATATGATCGTGGCATTATCGATACCTGGTGGTATGACCCGGACAAGGCCGCGACGGCGAGCCAGGGAAACTGACACCCGCAATGGGCGCCTATATCCTCAAACGCATTCTTCTGATGATCCCCACATTGTTCGGCATCATGCTGATGACCTTTGCCGTGATCCAGTTCATGCCGGGCGGCCCCATCGAACAAGTGATCGCCAAGATGCAGGGAACTGGCACGGATTCGCTGTCGCGCATCAGCGGTGAATCAGGCAACGAGGCGGGAGCCGCCCAAGACAACACCGGAGGCGGGGGCGGGTCCACGACTTTCAAATATCATGGCGCCCAGGGCCTTGATCCCGAATTCATCAAGTCGCTGGAGAAACAATTCGGGTTCGACAGGCCGGTGCATGAGCGTTTCCTGCTGATGATCTGGAATTACCTGACCTTCGATTTCGGGGAGAGCTATTTCAGGGATCGCAGTGTCGTCAGCCTGATGATCGAAAAGATGCCCGTGTCGATTTCGCTCGGGCTGTGGATCACCCTGATTCAGTATCTGGTGTCGATCCCGCTGGGGATTCGCAAGGCGGTTCGCGACGGCAGCAACTTCGATATCTGGACCTCGGGGGTCATAACAGTCGGCTATGCCATCCCGAGCTTCATATTCGCCATCATGCTAATCGTCGTATTTGCCGGCGGCAGCTACTACAGCTGGTTTCCCCTCCGGGGACTTTACTCCGACAATTTCGACCAGTTGAGCTGGGCAGGCAAGATCGCCGACTACGCATGGCACATGGCCCTGCCGCTTGCAGCGCTGGGGATCGGTGCATTCGCCACCACCACACTACTTACCAAAAATTTCTTTCTGGATGAAATCCGCAAACAATATGTGGTGACGGCGCGGGCCAAGGGGTTGAGCGAAAAACGGGTGCTCTACGGCCATGTGTTCCGCAATGCCATGCTGCTGGTGATTGCCGGCTTTCCGGGGGCCTTCCTCGGCGCGTTCTTCACGGGAGCACTGCTCATTGAAACGGTGTTTTCTCTCGATGGACTGGGATATCTTTTCTACAAGGCAGCGCTGGACCGGGACTATCCGGTCATCTTCGCCAATCTCTACATCTTCACGCTGGTAGGCCTCGCCATCGGCCTAATCTCTGACCTTATTTATACCTGGATCGATCCCCGCATCGATTTCGAGCGGCGGGACGTCTAGCCGATGCGCTGGCCGACATTCTCAAGACTGAACGCGCGGCGCTGGCAGATATTCACGTTAAACCGGCGCGGCTACTGGTCGTTCTGGGTATTTACCATTCTCTTCCTCATCTCGCTGTTTGCGCCTTTCATCTCGAATGACCGGCCGATCCTCGTGTCCTACAAGGGTGAACTGCTCGCTCCGGTTTTCTTCGACTATCCCGAGTCGAAATTCGGCGGCTTCCTGGCGCGCACGGATTACCGGGACCCCGTGAATCAGGAGGAAATCGCCGCCAATGGCTGGATGGTGTGGCCGCCGATCCGTTATTCCTACAGAACGGTCAACAACGCGCTTCCCAGCCCCGCGCCCTCGCCGCCGGCCTTCCGTTTGAGCCGTGAAGAGGCCTGCGTGAAGTATCAGGCGGGCGCCGGCGATCCGAACTGCACCTTCGGCAATAAGAACTGGCTCGGCACCGACGATCAGGGCCGTGATGTGATAGCCCGCCTAATCTATGGTTTCCGCGTGTCGGTGGCCTTTGGCCTCATACTGACCGTCCTATCCTCGATCATCGGCGTGGCGGCGGGCGCCGTACAGGGCTATCTCGGCGGCTGGACCGATCTCCTGTTCCAGCGCTTCATCGAAATCTGGACGGCGATGCCGACGCTCTATCTCCTCATTATCATCGGAGCCGTCATACAGCCGACGTTTTGGATTCTTCTGTTTATCCTCGTGCTGTTTTCATGGACCGGGCTCGTGGGGCTGGTGCGTGCCGAATTCCTCCGTGCCCGGAATTTCGAGTATGTGCGGGCGGCTCGGGCGATGGGACTTTCGGACATGCGCATCATATTCAAGCACCTCCTGCCCAACGCCGTCGTTTCCACCATCACCGTCATGCCCTTTATCGTGGCGGGCTCGGTAACGACCCTCACTTCGCTCGATTACCTGGGCTTCGGACTGCAGGCCGGCTCCGCTTCCCTCGGCGAGTTGATCGCCCAGGGAAAGAATAATCTTCATGCACCGTGGCTTGGCATCAGCGGATTTTTCGTCGTCTCGATCATGCTGTCGCTCCTCGTCTTCATCGGCGAAGCGGTGCGAGATGCCCTTGATCCCCGAAAAACCTTCGCATGAATGAACCTCTCCTCGCCGTGAAAGATCTTTCGGTGGCCTTTCACCAGGGCGGGCGTGCGACGCTGGCCGTCGACCGCGCATCCTTCACCATCAACCGGGGTGAAACGCTGGCGCTCGTGGGGGAATCCGGTTCAGGCAAATCCGTCTCGGCACTTTCGATCCTCAAACTTCTGCCTTATCCTTCGGCATCGCATCCGTCCGGCTCCGTCATGTTCAACGGCCAGGAGTTGCTTGATGCCGACGAGAGCGACCTTCGCCGGGTGCGCGGCAACGACATTACCATGATCTTCCAGGAGCCGATGACCTCGCTCAATCCATTGCATTCCGTGGAGCGGCAGATCGGCGAAATTTTGGAACTTCACGGGGGTCTCAGGGGTGAGGCCCAGCGAGCGCGCATCGTGGAACTCCTCGGCAAGACCGGCATTCGCGATCCGGAAACACGGCTTCTCGACTATCCCCACCAGCTTTCCGGCGGTCAGCGCCAGCGCGTGATGATCGCCATGGCGCTTGCCAACAACCCCGATCTACTCATCGCTGACGAGCCGACGACGGCGCTCGACGTCACAGTGCAGGCGCAGATCCTGAAACTGTTGAAGGACCTTCAGGCGGAATTCGGTATGGCCCTGCTGCTGATCACTCACGATCTCGGCATCGTCCGCCATATGGCCGATACTGTGGCGGTGATGCAAAAGGGCAAGATCGTCGAACAGGGAGATGTGAAAACCATTTTCAGAAGCCCGCAGCATGCCTATACGAAGATGCTGCTTTCGGCCGAACCAAAAGGAGTTCCGCCTGTTCATGATCCAGCGGCCCCCATTGTGCTTGAAACCAAGGGACTTAAAGTCTGGTTCCCCATCAAGCGCGGCTTCTTCCGCAAGACGATTGGCCATATCAAGGCGGTGGATGGCATCGATGCCACGGTGCGGGCGGGACAAACTCTGGGCGTGGTCGGCGAATCCGGTTCGGGCAAGACCACATTGGGCCTTGCACTTCTCCGCCTGATCTCGTCCAAGGGGCCTATCGTCTACATGGGCCAGTCCATCGACCGCTTTAATTCGAAGATGATGCGGCCGTTGCGCAAGGAAATGCAGATCGTATTCCAAGACCCTTACGGATCGCTTAGCCCAAGGCTTTCGATCCAGCAGATCGTCGAGGAGGGCCTGCTTGTGCAGGGAAAACAGATGACTTCCGAGGAACGCCGCATCCGCGTGGCCACGGCGCTCACCGAAGTGGGTCTCGATCCCGAGACTATGGACCGCTATCCACACGAATTCTCCGGCGGCCAGCGCCAGCGCATCGCCATAGCGCGCGCCCTTGCGCTCGATCCCCGTTTCATCATGCTGGACGAGCCGACCTCGGCACTTGATATGTCGGTGCAGGCGCAGATCGTCGATCTGCTGCGCGGCTTGCAACAGAAGCACAATCTTGCTTTCCTGTTCATCAGCCATGACCTTCGCGTGGTGCGGGCGCTGGCCAACGAGGTGATTGTCATGCGGAACGGCGTGGCGGTGGAATCTGGCCCCACGGCGGAGGTTTTTGCGAGGCCAAAGTCCGATTATACCAAGGCCCTCATCGCCGCTGCGCTCAACCTCAAACCGGCATCCCAAACAGTAGTGAAACAATAGCCGTGGCTTTTCTGTTCATACTTCCCACCTGGCCCGTCGATGTATGGACCGCGGCCATGCGCAAAGTGGCTCCTAAGCTCGATGTGCGGAGCTGGCCCGACGGAATGGGACGCATCGAAGATATTGAATACACCGCCGCATGGTTGCCGCCGCGCCATCTTCTGAAGAGCTTGCCGAAACTGAAGGCGATCTTTTCACTGGGCGCCGGCGTCGATGCCATACTGCGCGATCCCACACTGCCGCCGGATATCCCCATCGTGCGAGTGAACGATCCGGACCTTACGGGACGCATGGCCGAGTATGTCGTGCTGCATGTGCTGCTGCATCACCGCCAGCAGCGCCGCATCGATGACAATCAAAAGAAAAAAGTCTGGGATTCCTTCCCAACCCATGCGGCTTCCGCACTTTCGGTCGGCATCATGGGGCTTGGCGTCATGGGACAGGAATCAGCGGCGCGCCTGCGCGATCTCGGGTTCAAGGTCGCGGGCTGGAGCCGCACGCGCAAGCAGATTTCCGGCATCGAAAGTTTCGCGGGCGCTGAGGAGTTCGATTCGTTTCTCGCCCGCACCGACATTTTGGTGTCGCTGCTGCCTGCCACGCCGGACACCGACGGCATCATCAATGGTGAAACGATCCGCAAGCTATCGCGCAAGGGACCATTTGGCGCGGCCATAGTCATCAATGCGGGGCGCGGTCGCCAGCAGGTGGCCGAGGATATTCTCGCGGCACTCGATGCGGGCGAGCTTCATGCGGCGACGCTCGATGTCTTCGCGACCGAACCCTTATCGCCAGATAGTCCGCTCTGGACTCATCCCAAGGTGACGGTGACGCCCCATTGCGCGGCGGACAGCGACCCGGAAGCCATCTGTGCCTATGTTGCCCGCCAGATCGCACGGCACAAACAGGGGCAGCCTCTCGAAAATCTTGTGGACCGCGCGCGAGGTTATTAAAGGCGTTTAATGCTGGTCACTTGATTGCCGCCGGTGGCGATGCGGTCCACAGCGTTGCGCAGGGGTTCAGCCACGGTCGTCATGTGATGGCCGTTGGCGTGAAACAGCGTACCTTCATCGATCATGATTCCCACATGGCCACTCCAGAAAACTAGATCGCCGCGCTTAAGGCCATCGAGATCGTTGACGAGAAGTGCTGTGCCCAAGTGTTCTTCCTGCATATCAGTGTCGCGCGGGCAGGCTATGCCGCAGGCCTCGAGGGACAGTTGCACAAGCCCGGAGCAATCGAGACCGTGGACCGACTTGCCGCCCCAGCAATAGGGGGCGTGCCGAAACATCTCCGCGACCGTTACAAAATCGCTTTCAGCCTTGCCTATCGGCTGGAGATGGTACCGGTAGACGAAACGGCCATTGGCGAGTTGCGCGAATTTTTCATCGTCGCCGGTGACCGTGACGGCGGCGTTCATCGTGACAATGGTGGCGGGTTGCGTTTTGATATCGGGCGCGGGGTAAAGGAATGTAGAGGGCACAGCGATGCGGTGCGTGGGCACGGTCATCTGCGAGGACAGCGCATCAGCAGAAACATATCCGACATAATTATCGCGTTCGAGTTGGACGAAGGCCCAACCCTCCTGCGCCTCGAAGACGTGAAGTGTTTCCCCCATGAGCGCCTGTGAAATTTGCATGGAATCGAAGCGCGGGGCCTGGTGGACGGCAATCAGCGCATCCACCACCTGCATCAAGCGGCCCTCAACAAAACGGCCGGCGGCGATTAGACCCCTGAGGCGCGCGTCGGCAAGATCGGGACGGTAGGCGTTCAAGCGCTGGTCGAGTTTGGCCATGGCGGGATGGTTAAATGCTTTGCGAGAGATTGCCAATCGTATCGGCAAACCGCTCAAGGTAGAGCGCACCCTTCACGGTGCGCTGAACCAGCACGTTGCGACGATCCTTGGTATCGCGGCGCCGGGACACGAGTTCAAGCTTGCCCATGGTGTCGAGGGCCCGGGTGATGACCGGCTTCGAGACGCCGAGCTTCCCGGCAAGGTCGCGCACCGTGTGGGGCGGTGCTTCGAGATAGATGGTGAGCAGGATGCTGATCTGGCGGAGCGAGAGGTCGGCTTCGGCATCGCGCACCATTGCCAGGGCCACGTCGTGCCAGAGTTTCAAAGACTGCGCGGGGGTGAGTGCCAGAGACATTCGATTCGCATCCGCAACGCCAAAGATTGTTACGGACCCGTATCATTCAGCTTCAGCTGGCGCAAGCCGCTTCGCGTAGCGTTCGCGGATCATTGTGAACAGCGCTCGTTGACCCTGGGCCTCGGCACCTTTGGGCCTGCCGGGGCGCGCCTGCGGCGTCCAGGCGTAGATATCGAAATGGACATAGGTTTTTGCCCGTTCGACAAAGCGCTTGAGAAACAGGGCGGCGGTGATCGACCCGGCAAAGGCCGAATCGCCACTGTTGTCCATGCCGGCAATCGCCGATTCGAACAGGCGGCCATAGGGCTCCCACAGGGGCATGCGCCACAGCGGATCGTTTTCGGTGCGCGAGGCGCGGGCGATAGCTTCGGCCGCGCCATCGTCATCGGTGTAGAAAGGCGGCAGGTCGGGCCCCAGCGCCACGCGGGCAGCGCCCGTGAGGGTTGCCATATCAATCAGCAGGTCGGGCCGCTCCTCGTCGGCCAGCGCTAGCGCATCGCCAAGGAGGAGACGGCCCTCGGCATCGGTATTGCCGATCTCCACGGTTATGCCCTTGCGGCTGCGCAATACATCGCCGGGACGAAAGGCGTTTCCGGCGATCACATTGTCCGCCGCCGGAATGAGGACCCGAAGCCTCACCGGCAATTTCGCCGCCATGATCATGCGGGCGAGGCCAAGCACCGTGGCCGCGCCGCCCATGTCCTTTTTCATCAACAGCATGCCGGAAGCCGGTTTGATGTCGAGACCGCCCGTATCGAAACACACACCTTTTCCCACCAGAGTGACCTTCGGAGCCCGCGCCGGTCCCCAGGCGACGTCAATCAGGCGAGGCGCCCGGGGGCTCGCCTTGCCGACGTGGTGAATCATCGGAAAGTTTCGCTCGAGAGCGGCGCCTTTTGTCACAACAACCTTGGCTTTAAAGGTCCGGACCCCGGCGCGCACGGCCGCTTCTAGTTCATCCGGCCCCATATCGGAGGCCGGCGTGTTGATGAGAT
>JACMJT010000028.1 GCA_014380505.1 Hyphomicrobiales bacterium
AAAAATGCTCGCCCGTATTGAAGCCCTGCGGCGTGGCAAAGCGCATGTCATTGGCATCCAGCGTGTAGGGAATGACCAGATGCTTCTCGACCCAATAGGGCAGATCATCCGCATAGGAATCTGACGAATAAAGAAAGCCGCCCTCCTGGCGGATAAGGCGCTGGGTGTTCATCGAGCAGCGCCCCGTGTACCAGCCCAGCGGGCGCTCACCGGTCACCTCCTTATGGATGCGGATGGCATCCTGAATGTGCCGCCACTCTTCATCCTCAGGCATATCCTTGTAGTCAATCCACTTCAGGCCATGGCTGGCAATTTCCCAGCCCGCTTCGATCATCGCCCGCGTCTGCTCAGGCGAACGCTGCAGGGCCGTGGCCACGCCATAAATCGTGAGCGGAATCTTGCGGCCCGTAAACATGCGCCAGAGCCGCCAGAAACCGGCCCGCGCGCCATACTCATAAACTGATTCCATATTCCAGTTGCGCTGCCCGGGCCACGCAGCCGCACCAACGGTTTCAGACAGGAAAGCTTCCGAGGCCGCATCGCCATGCAGAATGCAGTTCTCCCCGCCCTCTTCGTAATTCAGCACGAACTGCACGGCTATGCGGGCTCCGTCTGGCCATTTCGGATCCGGAATGGCCCGGCCATAGCCCTTCAGGTCACGCGGATAATCGGTCATGAACTTTTTCTCCCGCCACATAGGTAGCACGAATGGCCCGGTCATCGCCCAATATCATCAGGGCGAACAGCATGTCTTCCAGCGATTGCGACAGCTCCTGCCGCGCCGCCAGAACCGGCGTTGCCCGCTGGTCAAGCACCACAATATCCGCGAACTTCCCCGTTTCAAGCGCCCCGATTTCATGGTCAAGCCGCAGGCGCTCCGCATTGCCCCGCGTGGCCATGTGAAAGAGTTCCAGCGCCGTCGGCTTGTAGCCCGTGAGCATCTGCACCTTGTAGGCCTCGCCAAGGGTTGCCAGCATGGAATAGGTCGTGCCACCGCCCACATCGGTCGCCAGAGCAACAGGAATGGGCCGTTCCTTCTTGCCGAGTTGCTTCATCGGCATCAACCCGGACCCCAGAAAATTGTTCGATGTCGGGCAATGGGCAATGGTGGCTCCCGCCTCATGCAGCCGCTGGCACTCGCTTTCCGACAAATGGATGCCATGGGCAAATATGCCGTGGTCATTCACCAACCCGAAGCGCTCATAAACTGCCGTGTAGTCCCGGTCATTGGGAAACAGTGTCTTGATCCAGGCAATCTCGCCCGGGCTTTCCGAAAGATGGGTCTGCATCAGCGCATCGGGATAGGATTTGAGCAGTTCGCCCGAAACCTTCAATTGCGCCTCGGTCGAGGTAATCGCAAAGCGCGGGCTAATCGCATAGCGCAAGCGCCCCTTGCCGTGCCACGCTTGGTAGAGCGCCTCTGAATCCTTGCCCCCTGTCGTGGCGTCATCATGCACCGTCGGCAGCGCGTTGCGGTCCATCATTGTCTTGCCGGTCACCAGCGCCATGCCGCGCGACTGCGCTTCGCCGAACAGCGCATCGGCACAGGCCTTGTGCACCGAGCAGAAGGCCATAGCCGCCGTCGTGCCATTTGCAAACAGGCTTTGCAGGAAGATCTTCGCATTCGCCTTGGCATAGTCGAAGTCGGAATAGCGCGCCTCTTCTGGAAAGGTAAAGCGGGTCAGCCAGTCCAG
>JACMJT010000286.1 GCA_014380505.1 Hyphomicrobiales bacterium
ATTTCGAGCCGCGCGAGCGGCGCTCCGATGCAGAAATGGATGCCCGCGCCGAAGCTCATGTGAGGGTTGGGATCGCGGCTGGGATTGAAACGGTCTGGATCGGCGAAACGCGCCGGATCACGGTTGGCGGCGCCGAGCATGAGCCCCACTTCCTCGCTCTTCCTGAATTTGATGCCCGCATACTCAAGGTCTTCGAGAGCGTAGCGCGTGAAGAGATGTAGGGGTGCGTCGTAGCGCAGGATCTCCTCGACATGGGCTTCGCCGATAGTTTCTTTAGTGCCGGATTCAAGCAACGCCTTCACTCCATTGCCGATTGCATGGACAGTCGCCTCATGTCCGGCGTTCAACAAAAGAATTGCTGTCGTCACCAGCTCTTCTTCGGAAATTTTCTGGTCCCCCGCGCGGATCAGCTCCGAGAGAATATAGTCGCGCGGTTCCTTTCGCCGTTGCTTGACGATGCCCCGCATGTATTCGCTGAAAGCCACGGTAGCGCGCACTGCCGCATCCTCGATAGCTCGGTCGCGCCGCGCCTGATACATGGCCACCATGTCATGCGACCAGGCGAGCACCTGCTGCGCCATTTCACAGGGCACGCCGAGAAGATCGCAAATCACCGTCACAGGAATAGGGGTGGCGAAATCAGCGATAATCTCGGCCTCACCTTCTGCTTCAAACCTGTCGATCAAACTATTGGAAAGATTCACGATTGCAGGGCGCAAACGCTCGATCTGACGGGCGAGAAACGAGCGGTTGAGGAGGCCGCGCAACCGCGTGTGAAGAGGTGGATCGAGCTCCAGCAACGAGTGCTGTTCAAACGCGTAGAACGGTTTGAGATGCTCCGGCGTGTCATGGACCACTTGCCGCCCGAAGCGGCGGTCGCGCAGCAAGCCATTCACGTCGTCGTAACGGGTAAAGCACCAGTGGCCATAGTGCTCCCACTTGAACACCGGCACCGACGCGCGGATCGCGTGATAGGCGGGATAGGGGTTCTGGTAGAAATCCGGCCCGCAAGGGTCGAGCGTCACGGAGCGTTTGGCGACGTCGATGTGCATGGCTGCTATCTTCTAACGATCTCGCGCACGGGGGCAAGAACCGGTAAGAGGGGGCAGGAGGACGGCGATGAAAGTCTATATCAGCGTAGATATTGAAGGGGTTGCCGGCATTACCCATTGGGACGAGGCCGACAAGAAGCACCCCGATTACCCCGAGTTCCGCGAACAGATGACCATGGAGGCCGTCGCCGCCATCGAGGGCGCGGAGGCCGCCGGCGCCACCGAGATATTGGTCAAGGATGCCCATTCCACTGGCCGCAATCTGATCGTGTCGAAACTTCCCGGCAGCGTCCGGCTCGTGCGCGCCTGGGCCGGTCATCCATTGTGCATGGTTCAGGAACTCGACGAAAGCTTCGCCGCGGTGATGATGGTGGGCTACCACAGCGCGGCTGGATCGGAAGCCAACAGCCTCGCGCATACACTGTCGCTCGATGCCGCCGAAATCCGCATCAACGGCATGCGGGCTTCGGAATTCCTCGTCCATGGTCTGGCATCTTCAATGTTGGGCGTGCCCACCGTCTTCGTCAGCGGCGACCGGGGCCTGATGGAGGAGGTGGAAATAACCAATCCCGCCATTATCCGCTGTGGTGTCAAGGAGGGGAGGGGGCAGTCCACCATTTCCATGACGCCGGAAGCCGCCTGCCGCGCGATCCGCGAAGGCGCCATGCGCTCTCTCAAAGGCAATCTCAAAAAGTGCCTTCTCAAGGTTCCCGGGCACACGGTCGTTGAGATCACCTACAGCGATCCCAATCTCGCCTATCGCCATTCCTGGTATCCGGGCGCCCGGCATGTGGGCAACCGCACCATCCGCTTCGAGACGTCCCACTATTTCGATGTGCTCCGCCTGCTGAATTATGTGACATGACGATTTCGAAACCGTCGTCCGCCGAATTCATCGTCCTCGTCGCTCTGCTCAGCGCCATGGTGGCCATGTCGATCGACACCATGCTGCCGGCGGTCGGCCAGATCGCATCGGAACTTGGCGCCAACGATCCTAACGACCGCCAGCTCATCATCACCACATTTTTTGCCGGCATGACCGTGGGCACTTTGGTTTATGGCCCCATCTCCGATTCAACCGGCCGCAAGCCCGCGATCTTTGCGGGGCTTTTACTGTATGCGGCGGGATCTCTCATGTGCCTGTTCTCAACCAGTTTCACCATGATGCTCGTGGGCCGTACCCTTCAAGGTTTTGGTGCAGCAGGCCCTCGCATCGTCTCGATCGCCATGGTGCGCGATGGCAGCTCCGGGGCCGCCATGGCGAGAGTCATGTCGTTTGTGATGGCGGTGTTCATGCTGGTGCCGATCCTCGCACCGGCCATCGGCCAGGTGGTGCTGCTGTTCACGAGCTGGCGCATGATTTTCGCGGGCTTCCTTGCCATGGCGCTCCTCGACACGGTCTGGCTTGCCCTGCGCCAGCCGGAAACTTTGCCGGCCAGCCGCCGCAGCAGGCTGGGCGTCTCGGAGCTGATGAAAGCGGCGAAAGAGTTTCTCCGCCACCCGATTGCGACTGGCTATACGCTGGCCGTGGGCTGCATCTTCGGGGCGTTCATCTGCTATCTCGGCACCTCCCAGCAGATTTTCGC
>JACMJT010000287.1 GCA_014380505.1 Hyphomicrobiales bacterium
GATGGCGATGCGGACCGGGTGATGATTTCTGACGAGCAGGGGCAGGTTATTGATGGTGACCAGTTGATGGCGCTGGTGACGAAATCCCTGCATGAGCGGGGGCAATTGCAGGGCGGCGGGCTTGTTGCCACGGTCATGTCCAATCTGGGGCTTGAGCGCTTCCTGGGCAAGCAAGGCCTGTCACTGGCGCGCACCAAGGTGGGCGACCGCTATGTGGTTGAACACATGCGGGACCATGGCTTCAATGTGGGTGGCGAACAATCGGGCCATATCATCCTGTCGGATTTTTCGACAACGGGTGATGGACTGCTGGCGGCACTCCAGGTGCTGGCGGAAGTCAAGCGGGCGGGAAAGCCCGTGAGCGAAGTCTGCAGAATGTTTGAGCCGGTGCCGCAGGTTTTGAAGAATGTGAAGTTCAAGAGCGGCAAGCCGCTGGATGATGCCCAGGTGAAAACAGCGATTGCGGACGCCACCTCGCGCCTCGGCAATGCGGGACGCCTGGTCATTCGCCCTTCGGGCACGGAGCCTCTCATCCGCGTGATGGCGGAAGGCGACGATGCACGGTTGGTGAATGCGGTTGTCGACGAGTTGTGCGGCGTTATTTCCAAGGCCGCTGCCTGACACAAACATTACAAATAGTTCATGGTTGGTAATCCGTCTACGGATTGTCTTAAATTGTAACAATTTACTGTGCTTTCCGGGCAACAGTCGGGAAGTGTCACGATATCGCCTCATTGATGCCCGTGTTGAGCCATTTGTAACTTCTAGGTTTCATCATCGGACGAAGACATTTGGAGGATTTCGATGAAAGTATTTAGGTTCATTCTTTTGGCCGGGTTTGCGGTGATGCCGTTTGCGGCCGCCGCTCACGCGGCTGATGTCGATCCGCCTCCAGTGGCGGAAGAGAACGATGTGACGAGTTTTTATCTCCGCGGTGATCTGGGCTGGTCATTCCTCGAGTGGAGCGGCGGCAGTGATGACAGCGCGCTTAACCTGAGCGGTGGTGTGGGCTACCAGTTCAACGACAATATGCGCGCCGACATTACCGCGGATTGGGCTGGTGACTACGATGTCGCTCCCGGTGCCGACATGAGCACCACGACGGTTTTGGGCAATCTCTATTTTGACTGGGCCAATGATACGGCCTTTACCCCCTATGTGGGCGCTGGGCTTGGCTATGGCTGGGTGGATGATGCGCCGGGCAACGACAGCGGCCTTGCCTATGGCCTCGCTGCCGGTGTTTCCATGGGCCTCACCGACAATATCGACCTCGATGTCGGCTATAAATTCCGCGACATCATGATTTCAGGTTCGGATCCGCAGGAACACGTGGTTTCCGCAGGTGTGCGCTTCAACTTCTGATCCGCAATCGCGCGTGATCACTACAGCAAGCGGCGGCAGAGAAATCTGCCGCCGTTTTCATATGTAAAAGAGCCGCAGTTGACCTCCAGGCTTTGCTGCCGCATAAGCGTGCCGGGCTAACCCTCCCCAACGAGGGTCAGTCCATCTGCAAGGATGGAGAACAACATGACGACAGCCAAACCGGCATTGCGGCCGGCAAACCCGCAATTTTCGTCCGGCCCCTGTGCCAAGATTCCGGGCTGGACACCGGACCTCCTCAAGACTGCATTAATCGGCCGCTCGCACCGCTCAGGCGAAGGAAAGGCGCGCCTCAAGGACGCCGTAACCCTGACCCGCGAAGTACTTGAGGTTCCGGCGGACCATCGCATTGGCATTGTGCCCGCCTCCGATACCGGGGCGGTTGAAATGGCGCTCTGGTCTCTGCTGGGCGCGCGCGGCGTTGACATTCTGGCGTGGGAAAGTTTTGGTGAAGGCTGGGTGAGCGACGTGCTCAAGCAGCTAAAGATCAAGGATGTGACCAAGCATCTGGCGCCCTATGGCGAGCTGCC
>JACMJT010000288.1 GCA_014380505.1 Hyphomicrobiales bacterium
AAAAGCTGCCCGGCGTGCCCGCCAGTGTGGCCAATTCCAGCGGAATTTTTCTGGGGGCCGATTACATTCACGATCTGGTGCGCCCCGGGATCGCACTTTATGGCGGCAATCCCACGCCCGCCACTTCCAACCCTATGGGAGCTGTCGCTCACCTTGAAGGCACCGTCATGCAGGTTCGCGGTGTGAGGGAGGGCGAAAGCGTGGGGTACGGTGCTACATGGGAAGCGAGGCGGCCGAGCCGTATCGCCGTGCTCGGCGCAGGCTACCGGGACGGGGTGCCGCGGAGCTTGAGTTCCATCCACCACGGTGGCCCGGCTCAGGTCTATCTCGGAGGCCGGCGCTGCCCCATCATCGGCCGCATCTCCATGGACATGATGGCAATCGATATCACCGATCTTCCGCCATCATCCGTGGCCCGCGGCACCCGCGCTGAAATTTTCGGGAAACACATCGCCATCGACGAGGCGGCCTCCTGGGCTGGCACCATCTCCTATGAGTTGCTCACCCGCCTCGGCAGCCGCTATGCAAGACTCTACCCAGGCGCCGAATCGGAACAGCCATCTTGAATATTCTCGCTCACATCGGCCGGACCACACTGGCCCTCCTGGAAGAGGTTGGCCGCGTCACGCTCTTCATCAGGGACGGTTTGGTCCAGGGCCTGACGCCCACGATCTTTGTCCGGCAAATCGCCGAGCAGATGCTGAAGATCGGCTACTTTTCCCTGCCAGTGGTGGGCCTCACCGCCTTCTTCACGGGCGGCGCGCTGGCCCTGCAAATCTACGCGGGATCATCCCCGGCAACGGCCGGGAGCCTCGTTCCCAATATCGTGGCCCTGGGGATTACGCGCGAACTGGGTCCTGTGCTTGCCGGGCTTATGGTCGCGGGCCGCGTCGGCGCTTCGATTGCCGCTGAACTCGGCACCATGCGCGTCACCGAGCAGATCGACGCGCTGGTGACGCTCGCCACCAACCCGTTCAAATATCTGGTGGGGCCACGCATCATCGCCGCCGTGGTGACGCTTCCCCTGCTCGTCGCCATCGGCGATACCATCGGCATCATGGGCGGCTACGTCGTCGGCACGCGCTCGCTCGACCTCAACGGCTACGCCTATATCAAAACCACCACCGACTTTCTCGATGTGGCCGGAGTGACTTCCGGGTTCATCAAGGCCGCCGTCTTCGGATTCATCATCGCAGTGATGGGGTGCTATCACGGGTTCAACTCCAAAGGCGGTGCCGCAGGTGTCGGCCGTGCCACGACCAATGCCGTCGTCTCCGCCGCGATCCTCATTCTCGCGGCGAATTTTGCCCTCACTTCACTCCTGTTCGCGGAGTGAGCTAGTGACGGAAGATCACATCGTCCTTCAGGGTGTCACCAAATCCTTCGGCCGCAAGCATGTGCTGAACGGCATCGACCTCGCCGTGCCCAAGGGGCATTCGCTGGTGGTCATCGGCGGTTCCGGCACCGGCAAATCGGTGATGCTGAAATGCGTGCTCGGCCTCCTTCACCCGGATCAAGGCTCTATCCGGATCGCCGGTGAAAATGTGGTGGGACTGAAAGGCAAGGCCCGCGATGCCTATCTCTCGCGCTTTGGCATGCTGTTTCAGGGAAGCGCCCTCTTCGATTCACTTCCCGTTTGGGAGAATGTGGCCTTCGGGCTGATCCAGGGCCGCAACATGGCGCGCGCCCGTGCGAAAGACATCGCTCTGGAAAAGTTGGGCCACGTTGGCCTTGGCGCCGAAGTGGCGAGCCTCTATCCGGCCGAACTTTCGGGCGGCATGCAGAAACGCGTTGGCTTGGCACGCGCCATCGCGGCGGACCCTGAGATCATCTTCTTCGACGAACCAACGACCGGTCTCGATCCGATCATGGCCGACGTCATCAACAATCTGATCGTCGATTGCGTGAAGCGTTTGGGCGCCACCACAATCTCGATTACCCACGACATGGTGTCGGCCCGCAAGATCGCAAGCTTCATCGCCATGATCCACAAGGGCGAGATCGTCTGGCAGGGACCCGCGAGCGAAATCGACCGGAGCGGCAGCCCCTTCGTCGACCAGTTCATCCACGGCCGCGCCGAAGGTCCGATTCACATGGATGTGCTGAAGCCATAGTTTTTTCTCGCGGAGGAATGTGCCCGTATGCTCTTCATGGTAATCGAGACCTTCAAAGACAACGACATGATCCCAGTCTACAAAAGGGTGCGGGATGAGGGTAGGATGGTTCCTGTTGGCCTCAAGTATGTCGACAGCTGGATTGAATCAAATTTCGGCCGCTGCTTTCAGCTCATGGAATGTGACGACCTTCGGCAGATTCAGGCTTGGGTACTGAAATGGCGGGGTGCGGGCGTCTCTTTCGAAATCGTGCCGGTCACAACAAGCAATGATACGCGCGAATTGATCGCTCCCTACCTGGAAAAATCATAACTAAATAATACCGCGATATGTGCAACTTGGATGAGTGCTCGCCATGCAGGCAAAAAAAAGGGCCGCGAGATGGCGGCCCTTCCCGTGAGATGCGCTGAAGCAGCATCCCGTATTCGTGACCGTCAGGCAGTTACTCCCGTAACGCCAGCGATCCGCACGAGGCTTTCTCCAAACGCAGTGAACTCACTCGACATCGGATCACCTCCTTTCAATTGTTGACACCGGCCCCAATATGTCACGGGCGGCGAAAAATTCAACCCACGATTTGCCAGAAAATGATCATGATCGCCAGCCAGCCCACCGCGAAGGACAAAGTGCGCACGAACGGCACACCCGCCGTATAGCCGATATAATGCACGACGCGGGCCCAGAGATAGATTGTGGCCCACAGGGCCGTCGTGGCATTGGCCGCTGCGGCGAGATGCGCCACTATTACTACGGCGGCGAATGGAGCCAAATTCTCGACCGCATTGGTGTGGGCCTTCTTGGCCCGCGCGGCCCAACCGGGCAGCGGATCGTTGTCGGCCGCATAGGTGAGAGTGGGCATCAGGCCAGACGTCATGATCCGCGCCAGAATATAGGGCAGCCACATCAGCGCCGTCAGCGCGGCAACCCAAGCCAGAACCTTGAGATCGGTCGTCATTTGTCATTCCCCCTTAGTTGGCCACCGCCTCACCTGAGGTCAGGCGGCGACTCACCCCACGACACAATCTATCATCAACGCCGGCGTCGAACTAAATCTTGCGTTCCCTAATCGTTCCAGCGTAGATGAATGATGGTCAAAGCCTCCAATTTCGTCTGCCAGTCCTGTGGCGGGGCCTCCTCGAAATGGTCCGGGCGCTGCGACAACTGTGGCGGCTGGAACACCATCATCGAAGAGCCACTAGCCGTCCCCCTGTCCGGCGCCAAGGGAGCGGCATTGCCAAAAGGCAGGCCGACCCGCCTCGTGGGTCTTAAGGGTGAAAGCCCATCTCCTCCCCGCATCGTCACGGGAATTGGCGAATTGGACCGGGTGGCCGGGGGCGGCTTTGTGCCGGGCTCCGGTGTTCTGATCGGCGGGGACCCAGGCATCGGCAAGTCGACGCTGCTTTTACAGGGACTTGCAGCCTTGGCCCGCAAGGGAGAACGCGTTGTCTATGTTTCGGGCGAGGAAGCGGTGGCACAGGTGCGGCTCCGGGCCCAGCGTCTCGGCCTCGACGATAGCGCCGTGCTGCTCGCCACGGAAACCAACGTGTCCGATATCCTCGCCACGCTAA
>JACMJT010000289.1 GCA_014380505.1 Hyphomicrobiales bacterium
GTTCGCGTGAAACCTGATGGCAGGGATAATCCTCGCCCACTCGGGCCACGTATTTTCCGGTCGAATCCTCCACCGTGAAGCTTGCGTTGCTCACCCCGCCTTTGAGAGGGGTAATGGATTTGATGCCGCGCCATACCGGCAGGGCGCGGACCCTGTCTTCCGCTCGAATGCTCACGCCATCCCCCTCTTCTCGCGCATCCGGTAGACCCATGCCGTGATCAGCCGGTCGGCGACGATGCCGATGAAGGCGATGACCAGCCCTGCGACGATGCCGCGCCCCGCATCGGCCTTCGCCAAGGCCTTGAAGATTTCCTGGCCCAGATCGCGCGTGCCGACCATGGCGCAAATGATGATCATGCTGAGGGCCAAAAGGATCGTCTGGTTGATCCCCAGCATGATTTCCGGCAGCGCTACAGGAAGCTGCACGCGGCGGAACAACTGCCATTTGGTGCAGCCGGAGACGATGCCGGCTTCGATCAGCTGCTGTGGCACCTGGCGCAAGCCATGATTTGTGTATCGAATCGCGGGCACGATGGCGAAGGCGACGGTGGCGATCATCGCGGTTACATCGCCAACGCGGAACAGCATGACCACCGGAATAATGAAACAGAAGGACGGGATCGTTTGCAGCGTGTCGATGACGGGCGTCGTAATGGCCGCCACACGGTCGCTGCGCGAACTCCACAGGCCGATGGGAATGCCCAGGGCGGCGGCGGCAAGGGCGGACGCGCCACAGAGGTAGAGCGTCTGCATTGCCGGAACCCAAAGCCCCGTGACTGCGCAGAAACTGGTGAGGACCGCCACCACGATGGCCAGGCCCCAGCCGCCCAGCCGCCAGCCGACGACGGTCAGCACCAGCGTGACGCCGAACCACGGCAGTGCTTCGAAAGTGGAACGCATTGGATTGAGCAGGTTGAGCAGCACGAAGACCCGCATGGCTTCGATCGCATCGAAGAAATTAAGCGTGAGCCAGTCGACACCCGCTTTCCAGTAGGGTGCCGTCGTCAGTGTCAGGGAGTCGGGCAACTCGTCGAGTGCTGGGATGAGGGTGCCCAGGGCCGTGGTGACCGCTAGTACGGTTACCGCGATCAGCAGATTGCCGTGACGCGCCAGAAAGCCTTCGGCCAAAACCGCATCAGGCCGCTTTAGCGCCATGGCCTGGCTGAGCCGGTCAAGCACCACCGCGATGATGACGATAGCCAGTCCCGCTTCCATGGCCTGGCCGATTTTGAGTGCCCGGAGCGCCAGCAGCACGTCATAGCCCAGCCCGCCCGCTCCGATCATCGAGGAGATGATCACCATGTTGAGCGCCAGCATGATAACCTGGTTGACGCCAATCATGAGCGACGGCTTTGCCGCTGGAATCAGCACGCGCCACAGCTTCTGCGACTTCGTACACCCCGCCATGTCAGCGAAGTCCTTGATCTCCAGCGGCACCTTGTCGAGACCGAGCACGGTGGCCCGCACCATGGGCGGTGTCGCGAAAAGGGCGGTTGCAAGCAAGGCCGAGACGGGACTCGCGCCGAACAGCAGCAGCATCGGAATGAGATAGGCAAAGGTCGGCATGGTCTGCATCAGATCGAGTGCTGGGCGAATCATCCATTGATTGAAACGCGGTGAAAAATGCCCCCAGATGCCAAGAAGCAGTCCCGCCACCACACAGAAGGGTACGCAGATGACGATGAGCGCCAGGGTGAGCATGGAATTGTCCCACACCTGGAAAAACGCTAGCGCAAGGAACCCCAGTCCGCACATCACCGCGAGCCGCAATCCCCCGTAGAGATAGCCGAGCCAGCCCATGACCAGCGTGACGCCAAGCCACGACAGGCGTGGCAAAACCCATGCTGTGTCGCCACTGCCGAATTTGAACCCCTTTGCCAGAAGGTTCATGGCGAAGCGCAACGGCATGTCGATGAAGGCAGCAACCGCGCGGGTGGCCCAAGTAAGATTCGTCTTGAGCCACGCCATGACGGCGGCGATCCAGTCCCTGAAAGGAACGATTAGGGTATCGGGATAGTCGGCAAGCGCCGGGAATTGGGCGGGCAACAATACAAGCAAGCCCGCGGCCACCAGCGCCGCGGTGATAAGGAACTGGCCCGTCCGGTAGCCCCCGCGCGGCGGCGCAAGCGAAGATAAAGCTATGTCGCTCATGTGCCCGCTCCGCGATCCTTGCCGGAAAGCAGATCGATCACGGCGCGTGGCGCGATTTCACCGATCACCGCCCCATCATCGCTCGTTACCGCAAAGGGTTTGGTTGAATCGACGATAGCCGCCGCGAAGCTGTCAATCTTGGCGCGCGCGGAAACCTTGGTGAGGCCGCGAGTACGGGCCGTTTTAGCCCCCATGAGGCTTCGCGCCGACAATACCTTGGCGCGGTTCACATCGCTGGTAAACTCGGCCACATAGCTCGTGGCCGGATGAAGAACCAGTTCTTCTGGTGTGCCGATCTGGATGATCTCGCCATCCTTCATGATGGCGATACGGTCGGCCAGCCGTATAGCTTCATCGAAATCGTGGGTAATGAAGACAATAGTCTTCTTGAGTACGTCTTGCGGACGCATCAGCTCGGTCTGCATCTCGCGCCGGATCAGAGGGTCAAGCGCCGAAAAAGGTTCGTCGAGAAACCAGATTTCGGGTTCGACGGCGAGCGAGCGGGCGATGCCCACGCGCTGTTGCTGGCCGCCCGAAAGCTCGGCTGGGAAATGCCGTTCGCGGCCCTTGAGGCCGACCAGATTGATCATCTGATGGGCGCGGATGTCCCGTGCTTTCTTGGCGATCCCCTGAATCGACAACGGAAAAGCCACGTTCTCAAGCACGGTGAGGTGCGGCAGAAGGGCGAAATGCTGAAACACCATGCCCATCTTGTGCCGCCGGATGGCGATAAGCTCGGCCGCACTCGCTTTCAGCAGGTCCTTGCCATTGAAACTGAGCTCGCCGGCGGAGGGTTCGATAAGGCGCGACAGGCAGCGCACCAAGGTCGATTTGCCGGAGCCCGAAAGCCCCATGACAATAAAGATTTCCCCTTCGCGCACATCCAGATCGGCGCCGCGCACTGCGCCGATGAGGGAGGCGGCGTCCAGTTCGGCGGACGTCGCCCTGCCGTTGCGAGCCCGCAGGAATTCAGCGCCGTTGGCGCCAAACACCTTCCACAAATTTCGGCAGGAAAGCTTGATCGGGCGCTGAGGTTCAACGCCCGACGTTTTCGTGTTCATGGAAAACGTCCGGTTGACGGCCTATTCTGCCCACGCCTTCCACTTTGCCTCGTTGGCGGTGATCCACGCGGCAGCGACGTCTTCGATCGTTTTGCCCTGGAGATCGACCTCGCCCGACAGTTCGTTCAGATCGGCCGCGTCGATCTGGTAGGCCTTGGCGACCTTGTAGGCGACCGGCCACTTGTCTTTCATGCCACCCCAGGCGAACTTCCAGATCTCGCCAAACGGTTTGCCGCAGTCATGGGCTTTGTCAGGATTGATGCCCCACTTGGGATCCTCGTAACACTCGGTCGTATGCTGCGGAAACTCAACCCACTCGCCTTCATATTTGGCCGGCGCCCAGTGCGGAGAATAGACCCACAGCATAACTGGCGCTTTGCGTTGATACGCCGAATCGAGTTCGGCAAACATCGCAGCGTCCGTTCCCGCGTGAATGACAGTGAAAGGAAGGTCGAGAGCCACCACGCGTTCATCGTCAAAGCCTTCCCACGTTACGGGACCCCCAAGATAGCGCCCCTTGGGCGCTGTTTCGGCGGTTGAAAACGCTTCGGCGCATTTGGGGTCCTTCAAGGCTTCCCAGTTGGGCAGGCCGGGACATTTTTCCTTCATATAGAGAGGGTACCACCACTCTTCCTTGGCCTTGGGGCCCAGCATGCCAAGCCGCTCGGTCTCCCCGGTTGCTTCGGAGGCCTTCATCGCCTCGCCCGCGGTCGTGTCCCAATATTCCACACCCACGGTAACATCGCCGTTGGTGAGGCTGGTGGTCAGGCTCGAAAGATAGTCGCCGGTTGGATACTCGACGGTGTAGCCGAGCTTCTCGAGAATACCGCCCAGAATTTTGGCATTGAGATTGACGCTGGTCCAATCGAACAATGCAATCTTGATCGGGTCGCTCGATTCCACCGCCTGGGCGGACAGGGGCATCAAAATCGTGGCCGCAAGCGCCGTCGCGGCAAATAAGGCAGATCTACAAGTCGAAATCCTGGTCATTGGCTCCCTCGCTGTTATTGGGCACTTTTCAAACTCTGTACCCTGCCGGTTACTGTCCGCCAAAAATCGAAGTTCTGTCAATGCAGAATCGCAAAAGAGATGTGGATTTAAGTTGCTTTGACCGAATTCAAGTTGGGTATATGAACGAAATAGCGGAAAATATTTGTTTATCACTTGAATTCGGGCAAATTTCCCACATGATAACTCTCAGACCTCGCCATGGCGAAATCATCCGGCTGGTACGCGAACGAGGCAGCATCACCGTGGCAGACTTGTCGACGGCGCTCGGCGTATCCCAGGAAACCGTCCGCCGCGACGTCCGCCCTCTCGCCTTGTCTGGCGAGATTGTAAAACTGCATGGCGCCATAGCGCTGCCCCATGACGTTGGCGAAGCCCCCTTCGAGCGCCGCATGCGGGAGAACGCCGAAGCCAAACGCACCATTGCCCGCCATGCCGGGCGGATGGTGGAGGACGGCGACAGCCTGATGCTGGACAATGGCACGACAACAAGCATTTTCGCCCGCGAACTGCTGCGCAAGCGCAACCTGACCGTCATCACCAATTCTTCCGATATCGCCCGCACCCTGGCCACGGTAAACGGCAACCGCGTCTACATGGCGGGCGGTGAATTGAACGGCGACAATGGCGGCGCCTTCGGACCCTCCGCCATCCAGTTCGCCCAGAGCTTCCGCGTGCGCTTTGCCATTATTACAATCGGCGCTCTCGACGCCGCCTTTGGTCCAAGCGACAACTACCTGGCCGAAGCCGAATTTGCCCGAATGGTGCTTTCCCGTGGCGAACGGCGCATCATCGTGACTGACAGCAGCAAGTTTGGGCGCACCGCCCTGATCAAGGTTTGCGATTTCGACATGGTGGATTGCATTATCTCCGAAGCGCCGCCCCCAGCCGGACTTGCCGCAGCGCTCGCGGCCGCTAATGTGAAGTGTGAAATCGCAATTTAGACTGAACTGCATCCCGCGATTGTCATGGGCCAATGCAATCCGCGCCCATTGACCTCACCCCCTTCATTGCCCCAAAAGAACCGGCGAAATCCAACACAGGTGGCATGATGCAATACGAGGCACCACAAACGACAAAGGCCGCTGTGGCCCTGCTCGCCAAAGCCAGGGGCAGCGCATACGTGCTGGCCGGCGGATCGGATCTTCTGGTCCGTATGAAAGGGGGCTTCATTGAGCCCGATCTCGTGGTCGACATCAAGCGTATCAAGCCGATGCGCGAGGTGAAAAAGACCGCCACGGGATGGACCATTGGCGCTGCCGTATCCTGCGCCCAGCTTGGGGAAAACAAGGCCCTCATCAAGGACTGGCCAGGTGTCGTCGAGGCCGCCAACCTGATTGGCTCAAAGCAGGTCCAGGGCCGTTGCACCATCTCCGGCAATATGTGCAACGCGGGCCCCGCCGCCGACAGCGTTCCCGCCATGGTGGCGGCGGGCGCCAAGGCCCAGATCGCCGGTCCCAAGGGCAGGCGCAGCATACCGGTCGAGCAGGTGGCCGTTGGACCCGGCAAAACATCTCTTAAGAAGGGCGAACTTGTCGAAGCCATTTTGTTGCCGAAGCGTCCCGCGCGCTCGGGCGATGCCTATTTGCGTTTCATTCCGCGTAGCGAGATGGATATCGCCGTGGTAAGTTGCGGCATCAGTTTGACGCTGGATGGCAAGGGCATGGTGAAGGACGCCCGGGTGTCGCTCGGCGCCGTTGCGCCAACCGTACTTCTTGTGGCGGATGCCGCCAGGGCGATCATCGGCAGCAACCTCGACGAAGCTGCCCTTGAGAAGCTTGGAAGCGCCTGTTCCGCCGCTTGCCGCCCCATCGACGACAAGCGGGGCACCATAGAGTTCAGAACCAAAGTTGCCGCCGTTCTCGCCAAGCGCGCCGCGAGAATCGCCTACACCCGCGCCGGAGGAAAGTAATGTCTGTCAAGGTTTCAAC
>JACMJT010000029.1 GCA_014380505.1 Hyphomicrobiales bacterium
CGGGGAATGGGCCGTTTCCAGCATAGCACTCAGGTCAACTTCAGGAGGAATGGACCATGGCAAAGTCATCCAGGGCGGGGCGGCGCAAGCGCAATGGAAACGGCGCCAGCCATCACGGCTTATTCGACGACATCCTGGCGATGGCGGGAAGTCTTGCGGGCAGCCGTAAAGACTATGCGGCGACCAAACTTGAAACCCTGGCGGAATCGGTGCGTGAAATCGCCACCGCCGTACCCGGCATTCCGAATTTCACGGCCTACGCCAATGCGGCCGCCGGAAGCCTTGAAGACCTTGCCGGTTATGTCACGGAGAGCGATCTCGAAACCATGGTGAGCGATGCCCGTCAATTCGCGCGGACGCATCCCATGGCCACGTTGGCAGGCAGTATCGCGGCAGGCCTTATTGTCACTCAGATGATGTATACGCGTGCTGGACCAGGCTCTGGCGGCCGCCGGAGCAGGGCCAATGCCTAGCTCCGTGGCCTCGCGGCCCGCTCTTCGTCCCCTGTTACGGCAACTCGCCAGCGACAGCGTGCGCTGGGCCGATGCCGAACTGGACTTGGCGCGCCTTGAATTTCACGCGCTGCTGCGCCGCTGCATTGCCGCCGTGGTCTTCGCGGTGGCGGGTTTTGCGGCGCTTTTGACGGCTCTCATCATATTGGCCCAGACGGGTGTTGAAGCAGCCGCGCCCAATCTGGGCGATGTTGCAGCCGGCGTCGCGGTCGGAGTGGCCACTTTGTTGTTGGCGGCACTCTGCGCTCTAGGCATGCGCCGGATGTTCCGCTGGGAGGCGGAAAGCTTGGTCTTCCGCTGGTTTGCTCCCTCGCCGGATCAAAAGCGGACGCCCCAATGGACCAATTGACGCAACGCCGAAAAGAAGTGCGGGCACTTCGGGCCGGAATAGCGAAGAGCTTACAGGACGTGCGGGGCAGGCTTACCCCGCCTGAACTTGTAGAGGATGCGGTGACCATGCTCGACCCCGAGCGGCGCTTTCTCGGCCGCTTACAAGATGGAATTAAGCGAAATCCCCTCGCCGCGGCGCTCCTCTTGGCAGGGGCTGGCTGGCTCCTAAGCGGGACGCTGCGCAACACCCAAGCCAATTCGCGCCGTGGACACCGGCCCAAACCGGCACCTAAAACCAAAACCAACAAAGGAGGTTATCATGACACCCAACACCACCGTAGCGACCAATGGTCAAACCCCGGCAACGGACAGAAGCAAGCCCCGCCGCAGCCGTAAACCGGCGAAGCGGAAATCCGCGCCGGCTTCGCGCCGTGCTGCAAAGCGGCCCTCGGGCCGCGGCAGCGCCGCCGGTAGTTATAGCGATACGGCGTCGAGACTTATGTCCCAGGGCAAGCAGGCATTAGGCACGGCCTATGGTTGGGCATCCGACAATGCAGGCCGTGCTGGCCGCGCTATCCCCCGGGCTGCGCGCTACGTGCCGGACCAGCGGACGATACAAAACCTGATTGAAGAACGGCCGTTGGTGCTTGGCGCGATCGGGCTAGGACTTGGCGCCATAATCGGCATGATGCTGCCGAGCCGCCTGATGGGTGGAAGCGCTCCGGCACGGCGCCGGCGCTCCAGCCGCAAGAGCTGAAACGAGCGCGGCAGCGCGAGTGATCGCGCTGCCGCTTCTATGAGATTTTGTCCGGGACGGCAGCGGGTTCGACTTGCTCCGTCCCGCCATTTGTCGACTCGCCTAGAAATTCACCGATTCCCGATAGTGCATCCAAGTGGCCGCAAAATACCCGGAAGGTCACCAATAGCGGAACGGCAACGATAATGCCGGCAATGCCCCACGCCCAGGCCCAAAAGGCCAGCGCCAGCAGGATCGCTACCGAATTGAGCCGCAGGCGGCGGCTCAGGACGCAGGGCGACACAATTTGCGTTTCGATGCCAATGATCGCGGCATAGGCGAGCGGAGCCAGAAGCGCGTAACCGAGAGAATCGAATATCACGATCGAGGCCAACCCGGAGAGGGCCATACCGGCGACGGGTCCAATATAGGGGATGAAGTTCAAAACGAAGGCAAGAAGCGCCCACAAATAGGGTGTCGGCATGCCAAGAAGCTGGAATGAGATCGCCACTGCCACGGCAACACCCAAATTGATGGCGGTCGTGGCGAGAAGATAAGATGAAACTTCCCGTTCCACGTCATAGACGATGCGAAGCGCTGTCTTCTTGTCGGTAAGCGTGGGCAGCACACGCACCAGCTTCTCATAGAAAAGATCGCCCGACGCCATGAGAAAGATGGCGATCACCAGTGCTGCGGAAAGCGTGATGACGAAATTGGCGGGATAGCCCGCAGCCATCGCCAAGAGCGCGGAGAGACCAGAGTCCTTGATGACGACTTCCTGTACCTCCGCGCCGTTAGAAGGCGTTGCAGCGTCCTGAATCTGCTCCGACAGATGGACGAAACCGGTAAACCAGGACCGGACGGTGCGGATTTTTTCCAGAAAGATCCGTTGTATCTCCGGCGCATCGGCAATCCAGCCGGAGATGGGTCCGCTGGCAGTGTAGGCCGCCACCAGCGCGATCAGCACGAGGATCGATGCAAAACCGGTGGCGGCGGCCCAAGGCGGCACATTATAGTATGCCAGTTTCCGAACGGCTGGCCGGAAGGTCAGCGCGATCAAGAACGCAAGAACGACAGGTATCAGAAAATCCCGCGCCAGATAAACGGCGGCGATGATGGCCAGAATGAATATCCCGATGAGCGCTGTCCGAGATGTTGGGTAACGGTGGTCGTCGCTGTCACCGGGCCGGCTGGCCACCATGCGGGCTTAGAGTCTCCCCATGAGGATGAGAATGAGAACGATGACCAAGAGCAGCCCCAAGCCACCGGAGGGGCCATAACCCCAACCACGGCTGTAACCCCAATTGGGCAAGGCACCGATCACAACAAGAATCAGAATGATCAGAAGAATTGTGCCAAGCGTCATTTTTGTCTCCTGCAGTTGTTTCTACCCCAAATCAAACACACAAACGCCTCGTTTGGTTCCATTGGCGGGCTAAGCTGCTATTTTGGCGCGCTTGCGTCAATCTCCAGTGTTGCCAGGGCGGCCCGATCGCCGCCCAACAGAACCGCGAGCCGGTCCCGGGCCCGGCTGACCCGGCTCTTCACCGTGCCTATTGCGACCTGGGAAATGCGGGCCGCTTCCTGGTAGGAAAAGCCGGAAGCGCCCACGAGTATGATGGCTTCGCGCTGGTCTTCGGGCAACTTAGACAGGGCGATACGCAGATCCGCCATCTCGAGATTGCTCTCCTGCCCGCCGGCTGTGGCGACTTTGCTGGCATATTCGCCATCGGCATCCTCGACCTCGCGGCGGCGCTTGCGAATCTGGCTGTAGAATTCGTTGCGAAGGATCGTGTAGAGCCACGCTCTGAGATTTGTGCCGGTCTCGAAACTATCCTGATGATGCCAAGCTTTCATCAGTGTTTCCTGAACTAGATCGTCGGCTTGATCGGTGCGCGCCGTGAGCGACATGCCAAACGCCCGCAGGCCGGGGATTGCCGCAACAAGTTGATCGCGGAAATCGCCATGCGATGGCGCCACGCTAACTCTCCTTCTTGGAAGTCTTGGACTCGAGCCGGTTCAGCAATTCCACAAACCGGTCCGGTACTGGCTGTTGAGACACCTCGTCGTAATATTCGCGCAGTCTCCTTCCAATAATATCGTAAACGGGCGGTTTGACACCGGGGGCCGCCAGTCTTGTCCTATTCATGCGTTCTTTTGCCTCTTTGTTCTTTTTCTTGCCATCTGCATCGTCCATAAACCACCCCACGCCCCAAGTGCCCCATTTGCCGTCTTGAGTTAATGCGCCAGTAGCCCCCCAGGTTCCAATAGCGTAAGAATAGTTCCTGGGGGCGGGAACCATTTAACAAGCGGCGCGTTAATGTTCATCTTCGCCTCAAGTAAGGGGGAATAAATGAGACTTGCGACCAGTATTTCGCCGCATCTTCCCTATTTGCGGCGGTTTTCGCGTGCCCTGACCGGCACTCAACAGGCCGGTGATGCCTATGTTGCCGCCGTTTTGGAAGCTCTGATTGCTGATCCTACCAATATTGACGCAAAGTCAGACGTTCGGGTGGCGCTCTACCGGATGTTCTGCCGTATGTGGGAATCGATCTCCCTCAATCTCAAACCCTCTTCCGGCGATCCCGAGCTACCCGCCAATGCCCCACAGTGGGCTGCTTTAGCGGAGCGGCGGTTGTCAACAATGCCACCGCGCGCCCGCGAGGCGTTCCTGTTAATGGCGGTCGAAGGTTTCTCCAAGAGCGATATCGCCATCATTCTCGGCCGCGATGAGACCGCGGTTTCCGCACTAATCGATGAGGCCACCAAAACCATCGTCGACCAGGTGGCGACCAACGTCATGATTATAGAGGATGAACCAATTATCGCCATGGACATTGAGGCGATTGTCGAAACCCTCGGGCATAAGGTGACCGGCGTTGCGCGCACCCATCACCAGGCGCTGCAACTCGCCGCTCAGAAAAGGCCAAGTCTCATTCTGGCGGATATTCAGCTCGCCGACGGAAGCTCCGGCGTCGATGCCGTCAACCAGATTCTTGCCTCCTTCGAAGTGCCGGTAATTTTTATCACCGCGTTTCCCGAGCGGCTGCTAACCGGCGAGCGGCCTGAACCCGCCTTTCTCATCACCAAACCCTTCACGCCGGAAATGGTGAAGGCGGTGATAAGCCAGGCCCTGTTCTTCGACACCAAGGCCCAAGCCGCGGCCTAGGGGAACCGAACCACCTGCTGGCGCGTTTATCTCCGATCAGGAGATATAATAATGATACGCCTCGTCACATTGTCGATTGTGGCAGCCCTTACGCTATCATTGGCCTTGGGTGGCCTTGCCGGAGCCTTTGGCGGAGTAGCGCTTCTCGTCGTGGGTGTCGCGGGTTTCGGATTGCTCATTGGATTGTGCACCGATCTGCTACGCGAAACTTGAATTGGTTCGCGGGAACCCAGCTTGCTTTCGGGCGTTAAGACCGCAGCTGCCGGCACTGACCGGTCTGTTACCAAAACATCACAGGAGAGCGCCATGAATTGGGATCGTGTGGAAGGCAATTGGAAGGAATTCAAAGGCAAGGTCAAACAGCAGTGGGGTGATCTAACCGACGACGACCTTACTGTCATTGAAGGCAACCGCGACGAACTCGCTGGCCGCCTGCAAAAGCGTTATGGCTATGCCCGGGACAAGGCCAGTCAGGAAATCGACTCTTGGCTTGACCGCGGCTGAGATGAAAAGACCGAGGAGATCATGACCTATACGGCCAAGGACTATGACCGGGCCCTCATAGCACCTGAGCAG
>JACMJT010000290.1 GCA_014380505.1 Hyphomicrobiales bacterium
ATGGCTGGCTATCGGCCCGGATCACGGGTCCTTCCTGCGAGAAAAGCGGGCGCGGCTAAAAGCCAATTCCCTGCCCTTTTACCGTACGACGCCGGGTTCGCTGCCGGGCCAGATCGAGCTTCGCGACCGCGTTGTTGCGCATTTGCTGGCGCAGCATGCTGATGTGTTCACCATGGCGGAAGGACGCCTTGTTGACCGTGTGGAAGGCACCGCTCACGAGCTTGACATTCCGGGGGTTGAGCCCCTTGCCGTGATCAGCCAGTTCCTCGAGGAAGATTTCATTCTCCTGCAGCAGGTTGACGGGCAAGACCTGATTACGGCGGCGTCCAACGCCTATTCCAGTTCCGGGCGGATTGTGTCTTCGGTCGGGCGCAGCATTCCCTGGGCCCATAAATTTGTGCCGACACTCAATGACCAGTTGGGACCCCGCATTGACCGGGTTCTGGGGAACATCAAGGCGGATGCTCCGGTTGAGCGTTTCAACTGGCTGCTCACGCCGATTGCCAGCCGCCTGTTTCCCGAGGATCCGCATGCCGCAAATACGGCCGCCGTCAGCGACATAAATGCGGCGCTAACCAATGATCCAAGCCGGGCGGGCGAAATCCTGTGGATCCGGGTGGAGCGGCAAACGCTTCTGCGCCTGCCGGAAAGCGGGGCTTTGGCTTTCAGCATTTACACCTATTCCGACCCGCTTTCTTCGATTGCCGGGGACAGCGAGAGCCTGGCCGCGATGCATCGCCTGATCGGGAGTTATTCCGAGGACCGTATGAATTATGCGGCCATGGCGCCACTCCGGGGGCCGGTGCTGAAGTGGCTTGAATCGCGGATCAACTGAAGCTATCGACTCTTATTATTAGCCTTGCTAATATATTTCCATGAAACTTTCGGAATGGCTGGCTAATAGCTCTACTTCCCAATCGGAATTTGCGCGGCAACTGGGTGTTACCCAGGGGCGAATTTCGCAGATTGTGGCGGGCGAGCAGCCGTCGCTCGATTTGGCGATGAAGATCGCCGGCCTCACCAACAACCAGGTTCGCCCCCAGGATTTCAAGGAAATTCCCATGACCAAGACACTCGATACAGTTGAAGAAGCGATCAAGGCCATGGCCGATGGCGAACTGGTGGTGGTGGTTGACGATGACGACCGGGAAAACGAGGGCGACCTGATTGGCGCTGCGGCCAAGATTTCGCCGGAGCAGATGGCCCTTATGGTGCGCCACACCTCCGGCATCGTCTGCACCCCCATGCCGGCCGAAGAAGCGCGGCGGCTGAAGCTTGATCCCATGGTGGCCCTGAACGATGCGCCGATGGGCACAGCCTTCACGGTGACTATCGACTACAAGGTGGGCCTGACCACGGGCATTTCAGCCAAGGAGCGCTGCGCCACGGTGCATGCGCTGGCAAACAAGAATGTGCAGGCGGAAGATTTCGTGCGGCCCGGGCATATTTTTCCGCTGGTGGCGAAATCGGGCGGGGTTCTCATGCGCTCGGGCCATACGGAAGCGGCGGTTGATCTTGCACGGCTTGCGGGCTTCACGCCGGCCGTGGGGGTGATCAGCGAGCTGGTGAATGATGATGGCACGGTGAAGCGGGGCCCGCAGGTTCTGGCCTTTGCGCGCGAGCATGGCCTCAAGATCATTTCGGTGGCGGACCTCATCGCC
>JACMJT010000030.1 GCA_014380505.1 Hyphomicrobiales bacterium
ACCCGAACACGGCGCATCAATCAGCACGCAATCGAAGCCGCCAAAGGAGGCGAGCTTCTCCCCCTCATCCGCCGCGATCACCTCCACGTTCTCAGCTCCTGCCCGTTGCAACCGTTCGAAGATGGGGCGCAGACGATGCCGGTCCGCATCATGGGCGATAAGCCTGCCCTTGTTCTGCATCATGGCGGCGAGCGCCAGCGTTTTGCCGCCAGCGCCCGCGCAAATGTCGGCAACGGTTTCGCCGGGTTTGGCGCCCGACATGAGGGCTGCCGTCTGCGAGCCCGCATCCTGCACCTCGTAATGCCCGCGCCCATGGGCGGGCTCGGCTTCGACATTGGCGTTCCGCGCCTCTGGCGCGGGCGGCGGAATGCGAACGGCCCAGGGCGACAGCGGCCCCGCCACCGCGCCAAATTTCCGCAACGCCTCGAGCACCTCATCGCGGCCAGTCTTCAACGTATTGACGCGAAGATCGATGGGTGCCCGCATGGCAAGCGCAGCACCTTCCTCGGCGGCGCGGTCGCCGAATGCCGCCGTGAAGGACGGCATCAGCCATTCCGGCACATCGCCTGTCACATGGGCCGGGAGATCGCCGCGCAGCACGCGTGTCAGCGCTGTTCTTTCGGCATCGGTGAGCGGCCCCGGCCCGTGGCCATCGGTCCCAAGAGCCGCAATATGATCGAGGGGAACAGTCCAGATGTCCCGGAGCGCCGCCAGCACCAGCGCGCGCGGCCGCCCGTCACCCATGCGGGCCGCGAGCGAATTGCGTTTGCGCAGGCAATCGAACACCAGCGTGCCAATGGCATGCCGGTCGGTGGAACCGGCGAAGCGGTGGGCCTTGCCCCAGTCCTTCAGCGCCTCCGAGGCGGGCCGGTGACGCTCGAAAATTTCCGTGAGGATTTCAATTGCCGCCGAAACGCGGCCGGGCATGCGCATGGATTACCCGATCACAAAAAGCCGAATGCCGAACCACGCCCACATGAGCGCAAGGCAGGCGAATCCGGCGACGAAGGCATAAAACCTGTGGATTACGACATTGCCACCCGTATGAATGAAGCTGTGAACGATCCGCGTACCGGCGAAAGCCCACGACAATACGATCGTGAAGCTGTCGGCCAAACCCGTGGCCACCAGCAGCGCCAGTACGGCGTAAAAAAGCACCGGCAATTCGAACTGGTTGCGGTAATTGTTGGAAAGCGCGCGCAAATCCGCGGGCCACTTGGATGGATCTTTTTCCACATCCCCGAGTTTTACCAGCCCGCTGCGCACCGCGCGCACCCGGCCACGGCCCATGCGCGCCGCGATCACCATCACCAGCATCACATGCACAAAGGCCGGGAGCAGCAGAAGTTGTGTCTCCGTCATGCTAGCCCTGCTGCTGGTAGTTCGGCGCCTCGCGCGTGATCATCACGTCGTGCACATGGCTTTCCCGCATGCCGGCATTGGTGATGCGGATGAACTGCACCCGTTCCTGCAGTTGGGGGATATTACCCGCCCCCACATAACCCATGGCGGCGCGAAGCCCGCCCACCAGTTGATGCAGGATCCCGGCAACGGGGCCTTTGAACGGCACTTGGCCTTCGATACCTTCGGGCACGAGCTTCAGGCTATCCTTCACCTCCTGCTGGAAGTATCGGTCGGCGGAGCCCCTGGCCATGGCGCCCACCGAACCCATGCCGCGGTAGGCTTTGTAGCTCCGCCCATTGTAGAGATAGGTTTCGCCCGGACTTTCGTCCGTGCCTGCCAGAAGCGAGCCAATCATGGCGACGCTGGCGCCTCCCGCAAGCGCCTTCGCCAGATCGCCCGAAAGCTTGATGCCGCCATCGGCGATCACCGGCACATTCGATTTCACAGCTTCTTCAGCACAATCCATAACGGCGGAAAGCTGCGGTACACCAACCCCCGCCACAACACGCGTGGTGCAAATGGACCCTGGCCCAATCCCCACTTTCACCGCATCGGCACCCGCCCCGATCAGCGCCTTAACCGCTTCCGACGTCGCCACATTGCCGGCGATGATCTGCACCTTGTTGGACAGCTTCTTGATGCGCTTGACCTGTTCGATCACGTGGATCGAATGCCCATGCGCGGTATCGACGACAATCGCGTCGGCGCCCGCATCGATCAGCATCTCCGCGCGTGCAAATCCCTTGTCGCCCGTGCCCGTGGCGGCGGCGACGCGCAGCCGCTCGCGTTCATCCTTGGCGGCGTTGGGATGATCGGCCGCCTTTTCCATGTCGTTGACCGTGATCAGCCCCACGCATTTGAAATCGTCATCGACGACGATCAGCTTCTCAATCCGGTATTTGTGCAGGAGACGCTTGGCTTCGTCCCGGTCGACGCCCACCTTCACGGTTATAAGTTTGTCGTTGGTCATCAGCTCGGCGACTTTGGCGTTCATGTCGGTGGCAAATCGCACATCGCGGTTGGTGATGATGCCGGCAAGCTTGCCGCGATGATCAACGACGGGAATGCCGGAAATCCTGTGCCGGTCCTTGAGCTTCATCACATCGGCCAGCGTCGCATCGGGAGCTATAGTGATGGGGTTCACCACCATGCCGCTCTCGAACCGCTTCACCTGCCGCACATGCTCGGCCTGCACATCGGGTTCGAGGTTCTTGTGGATGACGCCGAGGCCTCCCGCCTGGGCCATGGCGATTGCAAGCCTTGCTTCCGTCACCGTATCCATGGCGGAGGAAATGTTGGGTATCGACAGCGATATGGCACGCGTCAGCCGTGTCGCGGTATTGACCTCGGCCGGCAGCACGGAAGAAGCACCGGGCTTCATCAGCACATCGTCGAACGTCAGATATTCGGGGATTTGACGGGGGGCCATCTGCCAACCTCTCCAACGCTGGGAATCGCATGGGTTGACGGCTGCCCTTAACACTGGGCTGGCAGGCGGCGCAAGCGGGGAATAAATCAGGATTTCGAGTTGGCGGCGATCCAGTCCGCGAACGCCTGCATATAGCTTTTCAGGAATTTGGAGGTCTCGTCCTTGGTGATCTTCCCCGCGTCATCGAAGAGGTCGCCCGCTACTCCGATATAGGCCTCGGGCTGAGGCATCGCCGGAACATTCAGAAACACCAGCGACTGCCGCAAATGATGATTGGAACCGAACCCGCCAATGGCGCCCACGGAAACGCTGACCACCGCACCCGGCTTGCCGTTCCAGGCGTTGGACCCATAAGGCCGCGACCCGCCGTCGAGTGCATTCTTCAACACCCCCGGCACCGACCGGTTATATTCCGGTGTCACGAATAGAACGGCATCAAGCGCCTTCACCTGTTGCCGGAATGCCGTCCACACCGCGGATGGGTTCGCGTCGTCATCCTGATTGTAAAGCGGCAAATGCCCAATTTCGACAATGGAAAGCTTGAGAGATGCGGGCGCAATGGCCGCCAGCGCATTCGCCATCTTGCGGTTAAACGAATCCTTGCGGAGACTGCCCACGAAAACGCCGACGTTATGATTACTGGCCATTTGAACCTCTCACCAAAAGCATGCCCCGGCTTTCGCCGGGGCACACATCCCTCACGTGTTAGTCGCAGCAGGCGCCGCCGTCACAGCAGGCCCCGCCGTCGCAGCATGCCTGCGCCGCATATACAGTGGCAGTCATCGCAAACAATGCGAACACCGCCGTAAGAACCATACGTTTCATCATATAATCTCCGTGGTTGCGTTTGATTGATATATTTCGAATTGAATGGTGTGACCCGTCATGCTCGCGGAGGAGGAACATCGGGCGCTGCATCAATGCCTTCTATTGGCAGATCGTTTGGATGGAAATGCAAGGAGCCCTCCACGCGCTGCAAGACGGCAAACCTGTCCGGCGCCAAAGGCGCTTGGCAGGCCGTCGTACAAGTCTGGCAAGCCGGCTTATCCCGGCCTTCACAATCCTGAAATTCGCAAATGGAACACACCGCTTCGCTGGCCCCGGCGATTGGCGTGACTGAAGCACTCATCGCCGCCAGCACAGTGCTGGCAAGAACCATCATGACCACCCAAACGGCAATTACATGCGACCACATCATTTTCATGGGTTAAACGTACCGCGTTCCGGCCGCTCAGGGAAGTCACATGCTCGCGAGGTTGGCCATCTTACCCCCTGAACCCCATCGCCAGCACAAACAGCTCGGCTGAGTCATCTCGGCTGGCCATGGGCTTCACATGGCGCACGGTGGCGAAATCCTTTTTCATCAGCTTCAGCAGTTCGCCTTCGGTGCCGCCGCGCAGGACCTTGGCGAGATAGGTGCCGCCCGGTTTGAGGACGCGTTTGGCGAAGTCGTAGCCGGCTTCCGCCAGCGCCATGATGTTGATGTGGTCGGTCTGGCGGTGGCCGGTGGCGTGGGCCGCCATGTCGGACAGCACCGCGTCGGCCTTCTCGCCGCCGAGCGTGTCGATCAGAAGCTGGACCGTGTCATCGTCGTAAAAATCCTTCTTGAAGATGGTGACGGC
>JACMJT010000291.1 GCA_014380505.1 Hyphomicrobiales bacterium
CTACGACGGCAATCTCGCCATCCTCGTGGAGCGGCGGGATCATCTCAATCCGGAAGCCGCCAAAGGCGAGGCGCGGCAGGTCGTCGTTTCGCTCCGTACCAAGGCGATCATCCTGGCGGCGGGCGCCGTGGAGCGCCCGCTGGTGTTCTCCAACAACGACCGTCCCGGTGTCATGCTGGCCAGCGCGGTTCGCACCTATCTCAACCGTTTCGCTGTGGTCCCCGAAAAACGCGCCGTCGTCGTCACCAACAACGACACCGCCTATGACACCGCGTTCGATCTGGCGGCGTCCGGCATTTCCGTGACCGTCGCCGATCATCGCAAGAGCATTGCCGCGGAAATTCTGGGCAAGGCCGCAAGCCTCGGCATCGCCATTTTCCCCGGAACCGGTGTTGCCGATGTGGAGGGCGGTAAGTCGGTGGCCCGCGTCAGGCTGTCGGGCACACACGCGGCTTCGGTCGATTGCGATGTGCTGGCCATGTCGGGGGGCTGGTCTCCGGCGGTTCATCTCGCCTCCCACGGCGGCATCAAGCCGAAATACGACGAAACCATCGCCGCGATTGTTCCCGGCGGCTTTGCGCCAGCACATTTCGGCGCCGGCGCCATGATGGGCACATTCGGTCTTGCCGCGGCCATTGCCGAAGGCGCTTCGGCTGGCGCCAAGGCATCGTCCATGATCGGCCATAACAAGACGCGGCCCGTTCTGGCGCTCGAGTCGACGGTGGATCGCGCCTATTCGATCCTCCCCGTTTGGGCGCCACCGGAGGGCGGCAAGGGCAAGGCCTTCGTCGATTTCCAGAGCGATGTGACCGCCAAGGATATCGCCAGCGCCCATGACGAGGGCTATGTCTCGGTCGAACATCTCAAGCGTTACACGACGCTTGGCATGGGCACCGACCAGGGCAAGACCTCCAACATCAACGCGCTCGCCATGATGGCCGCCCATCGAGGCATGTCCATCGCCGAAACGGGGACCACGACGTTCCGCCCACCCTATTCAGCAGTGACCATGGGCGCCATCGCCGGCCGGAGCGTCGGCCACCATTTCAGGCCCTATCGTCTGTCGCCGCTGCACGATTGGAACGAGGCCAACGGTGGCGCCTTCATCGAGGCGGGGCCGTGGCTCCGCGCCTGGTATTATTCCTGGGCCGGCAATTCACCGGAGGCGGCCTATGTCAAGGAAATGGAACTGGTGCGCACCGGTGTGGGCCTCGCCGATGTGTCCACACTCGGCAAGATCGACGTGCAAGGCCCCGACGCGGCGGAGTTTCTCAACCGCATCTATGTCAACGGCTTCGCCAAGCTGCCTGTGGGCAAGGCCCGCTACGGTGTGATGCTCAACGACGACGGCGTTGTGCTCGACGACGGCACCACGACCCGCCTCGCCGATAATCATTTCTACATGACGACGACGACCGCCCAGGCGGGCGAGGTCATGTCATGGCTCGAATACCTGTTGCAGCTCCATTGGACCGATCTCAACGTGCAGGTCTGTTCATTGACGGATGAATGGGCGGGCATGGCCGTATCAGGCCCCAAGTCCCGCGAAGCGCTGCAACTCGCATTCCCCGATGCCGATGTCTCCAACGCCAATCTCCCTTACATGGGCTGCCTCGATATTCTCCATGAAGGTGTCCGCGTGCGCCTGCTGCGCCTCTCCTTCTCCGGCGAGTTGGCCTATGAGGTTCATCTCCCGGCAGACCATGCCATCCCGCTTTGGGAACATATCCTGAAAGCAGCCGAACCCTTGGGCATCAGGCCCTACGGCCTTGAAGCCTTGGCGAGTCTCCGTATCGAGAAAGGCCACGTGGCGGGCCTTGAACTCGATCACCGCAACACGCTGGACGATCTGGGCCTCGGCAAGATGGCGGGCAAGGACAAGGCCTATGTCGGCAAGGAACTGCGCTTCCGCGAAAAATACCAGGCGGAGGGTCGCTGGAGCCTCGTCGGCATCG
The DNA here is from genome assembly GCA_014380505.1 of Hyphomicrobiales bacterium. Next base: position 1,956 of record JACMJT010000291.1, read on the forward strand.
AGCTGCTGGAGCCCGAAAAGAAACTGCGCGGTGGCGCCATCCTGTTTTCAGCGACGGATGAGATCAAGGGCCACGGCCGGGGCTATATCACTTCGGTCACGTGGTCGACCGAACTGGGCAAGTTCATAGCCCTTGGCCTCTATCAGGGCGGATTGAAGCACGAGGGCGAGGATATCGTCTGCGCGTTTCCCCTGAAGAACGAACAGGCCCGCGCCCGCATCGTCTCGCCGCACTTCATCGACAGGCAGGGAACCCGCCTCAATGCTTGAGCGCCGCTCCGCACTGGCCAATGTGAAGCCCTATACCAGCGGCGTCCTGCAGATGGGCGAGGCACGCGGATTCTCGCTGACCCAGGCCGCGGGCCTCGGCACGGACTTTGTAAAGTCCATCACTCCTATCACCGGAAAGCTCCCGCCCGATGTAGGCATCGCAGTCGAAAATAAGGGCCGCGCCATCATGCGCGTGGGACCGGAGCAATTCTGGTTCGTAGGCCCGGAAGATGACGATCTTGCCGTAAAGCTCGGACCTCTTTGCGCCGTAACGCCCCTATCGCACAGCCGCACCCGCATTTTTCTTGATGGGACACCGGCGCGGGACGTGCTGGCCAAGGGCATTCCGCTGGATTTCCACGCCAGCGTCTTCAAGCCGGGAATGTTTGCCATGACCGGCCTCCACCACACCCCGGTGCTGGTCCATTGCGTCGGCGCGAACCGCTTCGAGCTCTACGCCCTCCGCACCTTCGCCGTCACTGTCTGGGACTGGCTGACCGACGCGGCACTGGAGTTTGGGATGGAAGCATAATGAGTCTGAATCGCTGGTATTATTTTCTGAGCCTAGAGCAAGACTTCTTGAGAACGATAGACTACGTCGAATTCGACAATCAAAACGCAAATACTTTTTCAAATGAATATGGAAAGATACTGCTTCTAACGGGTAGCGAAGTAGATGTTGTGGCTAAGTTGGTTTGCGGAAAATTCGCATCGGGTCAAAAGGCCGAAAATATCGAGGATTATCGAAAGGTTATTACATCCACGTTCAAGGACTTTCACACTATCTCTCTCGACATCTCCAGATACAATTTATCGATACAACCCTGGATGAGTTGGGGTTCAGTTACACCGACGTCTCCCAACTGGTGGGGCGCCTACAATAACGTCAAACATAATCGAGAGAGCAAATTTTCTGAGGCAAACCAGGCACACACTGTTCACGCGCTGTGTGGGCTCTTCGGATTGTTGCTCTATTTATTTAAGGATGAGAAACATCCCCAACCTTACCCAAAATTCTTCGACCATGGATTCCCAGAGTATATTGTTACTCGGGGTGGTCGCAAACTACCTGGCACTTAGGATCGCATCCTCTTTCCCTCAGGATCGAGCGGCGGTTCGGAGATGATCGTGGCCTTGCGGTTTTCGCCGATGATCTCGATCTCGAAGGCGCCCTTCGAGATATCGGCCGCCAGTTCCTTCGGCACATAGCCCTGCGCCATGGATTTGTCGACGAAGTGCGCGTAACCGCCCGAGGTTGCCCATCCCACCACCTTGCCCTTGTGCCAGATGGGCTCGTCGCCCAGCACATCGGCGTCGCCCGCATCGACGATCATCGACACGCGGCGGAGCTTGCCGCCCGTGCGCTTCTCTTCCATCGCCGCATCGCGGCCGATGAAATCGTTCTTGGTGAGATCGATGAAACGGTCCATGCCCGCTTCGAAGCCGCCGTAGATCGGGCGGAGCTCCCGGTACCAGGTCGGGAAATTCTTTTCCAGACGCATGGACAGCAG
>JACMJT010000292.1 GCA_014380505.1 Hyphomicrobiales bacterium
CCGCTGTGACTTTGACGCCTTCGAAAATCTTCGCGCCGCGCTGGCGCGCACCCTTGGCAAGCGCCATGGCGATGTTGGCCGGATCGCACTGGCCGTCGAGCGGCAGGTGCACCGCGCCGACCACGCCGTCCGTGTTGAGATGCGGATACATATCCTTGACCTCAGTCGGCGAAATCTCGCGCACGTCGACATCGAAGGCGCGGGCGACTGTGGCCTGGCGATAGAGCTCGTGTTTGCGCTCCTCGGTGAGCGCGACCGAGATCGATCCGACCTGGCGCATGCCGGTCGCGACGCCGGTTTCGGCTTCGAGCTTGACGTAGAGGTCGGCCGAATATTTGGCGAGCCGCGTCATGTTCTGCGAGCCACGCAACTGGCCAATCAGGCCGGCCGCGTGCCAAGTGGTGCCGGACGTCAGCTGCTTCCGCTCCAGCAACACCGTGTTGGCGATGCCGATCTTGCCGAGATGATAGGCAATGGAGGCACCAACGATGCCACCGCCGATGATGATCACATCGGCACGGGAGGGCAGGGCTTTGGACATGGGAGAGGAACTCCGTTTCTTTCATTTTGTCATTGCCGGACTTGTTCCGGCAACCCATGCAAACCACAGACACCGCGCCCGCAATGACAATGGGTCCTCGTCGACAAGCGCGAGGATGACAGGGTCCGTAATAGCACTCCATTTTCCTTTGCGGGGCAACGGGCTTTCGATTAAGAGTTGCCCCATGCATCAGGGCGATATCACTCCGGCGGAAGCCTACCAGCGGCTCCAGAACAATTCAGCGGCCGTGCTCATCGATACGCGGTGTCAGCCGGAATGGGTGTTCGTCGGAGTTCCGGCCGTGGAACGGCTGATCCGCCTGTCGTGGCAAGTTTTCCCGGCCATGCAGGTCAATGCCAATTTTGTTGCCGAAATCGACCAGATGGGCTTGCCCAAGGATGCTGAGATTCTGTGCATCTGCCGTTCGGGTGCCCGCTCCGCTTCGGCGGCATCGGCCTTGACCGAGGCCGGTTACACCAACGCCTGGAATGTCGCCCAAGGCTTCGAGGGTGACAAGGACCAAAACGGCCACCGCGGTTGCGTTGGTGGCTGGAAGGCCGCGGGCCTTCCCTGGGTGCAGAGCTGATGAAGAAAAAAGCCAGGGATCAATCGCCCGCGCAATGGGGCGATGCCACGAAACTCGTGCGAGGCGGCCTCGATCGCTCGCCCCATGGTGAAACCTCGGAAGCCATCTATCTCACCTCCGGCTATGTCTATGACGATCCTGAAACCGCCGAACGGCGCTTCGCCGGCGAGGAAGAGGGCTATGTTTACGGGCGCTACGGCAATCCCACTGTCACCATGTTCGAGGAGCGCATGCGCCTGCTCGAGGGGGCCGAGGCCTGCTACGCCGTAGCGTCGGGCATGTCGGCGGCGTTTGGGGCACTCGCCTGCCAGTTGAAAGTGGGCGATCATATCGTCGCCTCCCGCGCGCTCTTCGGTTCCAACTATCAGATCATCACGGCGATCCTGCCCCGCTTCGGTATTACCTATGATCTCGTCGATGGCAGTGACGCGGCTGCCTGGAAGCGCGCGGTCACGTCCAAGACCAAGTGCGTCTTCCTTGAAACTCCCTCCAATCCCTTGCTGGAAGTGCTCGATATCGAAATGATCTGCGGCATCGCCCACAAGGCGGGCGCCGTGGTGATCGTCGATAATGTATTCGCCACGCCAATCCTGCAGAAACCCATGGAGATGGGCGCCGACATCGTTTTCTATTCCAGCACCAAGCACACGGACGGTCAGGGCAGGGTGTTCGGCGGCGCCATCCTGTGCAGCAAGAAATTCAAGGAAGATCTGCTGAAGCCCTTCTTGCGGCACACCGGCCCAACCATTTCGCCGTTCAATGCCTGGGTTTTATTGAAGGGCCTCGAAACCCTGAAGCTCCGGGTCGAAGCTCAGTGTCAAGCCGCGGCCGCCGTTGCCGATGCGCTTGTTTCGCTTCCAGGCGTCGAGCGCGTGTATTACCCCCATCACGACACTCATCCCCAGGCAAAACTGGCGCGCCAGCAAATGAAACTGGGCGGCACCCTGGTGGCCTTCGACGTGGCGGGCGGCAAGGCCAAGGCCTTCGACGTGCTGCGCAATCTCGCCATCATCGATATTTCCAACAATCTCGGCGACACCAAATCGCTGATCACCCACCCGGCCACCACCACCCACCGCAACATCGGCCCCGAGGCCCGCGCCCTCATGGGCATCGGCGACGGCGCGCTCCGCCTGTCTGTCGGGCTTGAGGATGTGGGCGATCTGATCGCTGATCTGAAACAGGCGATCGGGGGCTAGCCCATGGTATCCGTCATTCCCCAATTTCGTCATCCCGGCGAAAGCCGGGATCCATTCATCCGCGTGACGGTCCCTCAGCAATGGTGATGCGTACATTTTCGTAGGTGGGTCCCGGCTTTCGCCGGGATGACTGAAGAACGAGACATCAGAGTGTCAGCACCTTCTCCACCTCTACGATGTCGTGGCTGCCATAGCCGTTAAATCGCGTCGATGTCGCAATGCCATAGGCGCCGAGCGTTCCAAACTCGATGTAGTCATCCTCACGGAGCGCTACTGGAAGGTCGAGCTGGTGGGGCAGTACGTCGAACGGATCGCACGTGGGGCCGAAAACCTTCCACGGCTTCGTCTCGCCGGTCACGATTTGTCCCTCGCGGATCACCCGGAACGGTGGCTGCAATTCGTTGACCTGCATATATTCCATCAACCCGCCGTAAACGCCGTCATTGATGAAAATGTCGTCGCCGTCGCTGCACACGAGCTTCACCCGGGTGAGCAGCGACATGCACTCGGCCACCAGTCCCCGGCCAGGCTCGCATTCCAGCAGCGGCTCCGAACCCTTGCCGAAGGCCCGCGTCGTAGCTTTGGTGATCGTTGTAAAAAAGGTTTGAAGCGGCCCCGCCTTGCTCAGCAAATAACTCGCCGGAAATCCGCCACCCACATTGAGCTTGGCGATGCCGATGCCGGCCGTCTTGGCAATGCGGGCCGCCGCTTCGATGTGGCGCGCATAGGTCTTGGGATCGCGGGCTTGCGAGCCGGGGTGAAATGTCAGCATGGGCTTGAAGCCCCGCGCCGCCGTATCCTTCAGCAGCTCGGCGCAAATGTGATCGGGCGCTCCGAACTTCGTTGAAAAATCATGCGCCGAGGATGTGCGCTCGCGCGGCAGCACCAGGCGGACGGCGATCTCGATATCCTTGTCGCCACCGGCGATGTCGCCGATTTTCGCCAGCTCCTCCCGCGCGTCCACGGCGAAACGGCGGCAGCCGTAGATCTTGTAGGCGTCCGCGATCTCACGGCGCGACTTCACCGGATTGTGGTAGTGGAAGACGGCCTCCGGCGAGACTGCGCGCACGGCTGCCATTTCGTGGACCGAGGCCACGTCCCAATGGCTTAGGCCCGCCGCCGCAAGCGTTGCCAGCACCGGGCGTGAGGAGTTGGATTTGACCGCGAAACTCACCGTGCCGGGAAAACCGGCCTGGAACTCCGCCGCGCGGGCGCGCAGTTGGCTGGCGCTGAAGCAGAACACCGCCTCTTCGGGCGCAAGGCCTTGGGACGCATCAAGCGCGCTCTCGAAAC
>JACMJT010000293.1 GCA_014380505.1 Hyphomicrobiales bacterium
GGCCCACGATCAATTCATAGTCATCCTTCAGGTCCGTATGAAAGGCGCGGGCGGACCGTCGCTGCTTGTTTTCGCCAATCTGGATATCGAGGGGGAAATCAATCCAGCCGGTTTCATCAATCACCTGGGGCGGCACGGATTCAAGGTTGCCGACTATGCGTTTCCCATTGGCATCGGCGATCAAATACACGCCGCCTCCCCGTTCGGCGCTGCGGCGCTGCACGGTATCAACAATGCCGCGCAGCCCCAGAAGGCGGTACTGGTCGGCAAGGGCCTGCACCTCGGCGCGGATAGTGGCATCGGTCTGGCGTTCCAGAAGTCCTGCCGTATTCCAGAAGACGTAGGCCAGAATGGAGCCTACGGAAACGGCAAAAACCAAAAGGTAAATGGCCGCCAGACGAAAAGTCGATGTCTTCAGTATCTTCGGATTAAACTGCACGTATCATGTATCCGGCTCCGCGCACGGTTTGCAGAAGGGGTTCGTCAAAGCCCTTGTCGATCTTCGACCGGAGCCTCGATACATGTACGTCTATCACATTGGTCTGCGGATCGAAATGATAGTCCCAGACATTTTCCAGCAGCATCGTGCGGGTCACGATATGTCCGGCATTGCGCATGAGATATTCGAGCAGCTTGAACTCGCGGGGCTGCAGGGGAATGTTCTTGCCGCCGCGCGTCACGGCGCGGGTCAGCAGGTCAATTTCAAGGTCAACCGCTTTGAGTTTTGTCTCCAGCGGCTCCTGGGAACTGCGCCGGCCCAGGCCTTCAACGCGGGCCAGGAGTTCGGAAAAGGCATAGGGTTTTGCCAGGTAATCATCGCCGCCCGCACGCAGACCCTTCACGCGCTCATCCACGTCGCTCAAGGCGCTCAAAATCAGAACGGGGGTGGTTACGCCCTTGGCCCGGAGAGTGCGGATGATGGAAAGACCATCGAGCTTGGGCAGCATGCGGTCGACAATCAGAATGTCATGGAGGCCCTCAAGGGCCATGGCCAGGCCATCCTCGCCATTCGCCGCATGGTCGGTCACATGGCCGCTTTCCGTCAACCCTTTGATAAGCCAGGAGGCGGCGTCGCGGTCATCTTCAATCACAAGTATCCGCATTTGGTCCGTAGCCAGTCCCAATCTGGAAGATTCGGTTTCACGTGAGTGGGAGATTTGCATGACTTTCCCTTTCAGAGAAGAGTGCGCGGAGGCCACCGGACCAGGGGGGAACCTATGAGGAGGCAGCCTCCGCGCTATTGGACGTCAAATGCCGAGCGGAGGGGGCATTTAGGCGTCCTAACTGTTATCCCTTGGCCCGCGGAAGAGCCAGGAAGCGCTGACTTTCGCCGGACCGCACCAGCATCAAGACGCGCGACTTGCCCGCGTCCTTCAAGGCGTTTTTCACGTCCGCCGGACCATTCACATCATTTCCGGCCACTTCAAGAATGATGTCGCCTGCTTTCAGGCCCTGGTCGTCGGCAACCGAGTTTGGCGCGACTTCAACAATCTTCACGCCAGCTCCGTCTTCCGCCGGGCCCAGTTTCAGGCCGAGCGAGGTGAGATCAGTTGATTCGGGCTGACTGTTCCGGGACGCCACGCGAGTGTCATTCGGCATGGTGCCGATCTTGACGGTGACCGTCATGGGCTTTCCGTCACGGACGATATCCACGTTGACGGACTTGCCCGGAGCGAAGCGGGCCACTTTCCGCGACAGGTCGCGGGCATCGGAAATCTCCGTCCCGTCGGCCTTGAGAATGGTGTCGCCCGGCTTGAAGCCAGCGGCAAGGGCGGGTGAGCCCTCGGTGACATCGGAGACAATCGCGCCCTTCGAATCGGCAAGGCCGAGGCTTTCGGCGATCTCAGCGGTCACCGGTTGAATTTGCACGCCCAGCCAGCC
>JACMJT010000294.1 GCA_014380505.1 Hyphomicrobiales bacterium
AATCAATCATATGATTGATAAAGAGTCAATGCGCTTCTTCCCAATTCCGGGCGGCGCGGGCGTCGACGTGCAAGGGCACAGTGAGTTTCATCGCGGGTTCCGGCGCCTTCTCCATCACGCGCTTGACGACCTTCATGGTTTCATCGAGTTCCGCATCGGCGGCCTCGAAGATCAGTTCGTCGTGAACCTGAAGCAGCATCTTCGCTGAAAGATGTGCCTCCGCAAGGGCATCGTGCATGCGCGCCATGGCGCGGCGGATAATGTCGGCGGCCGCCCCCTGGATGGGCGCGTTGATAGCGGCTCGTTCAAGGTTGGCCCGCTCGGAGGCATTGGGTGAATTGATGCGCGGGAAATGGCAGCGTCGGCCGAAGATTGTTTCCACAAACCCATGCTCGCGCGCCGCTTTCTTCGTCGCCTCCATGTAATCGCGGATGCCGGGGAAACGGCTGAAATAGGTCTTGATGTAGTCGCCCGCTTCCTCGCGGCTAATCGACAACTGGTTGGCAAGGCCGAACGCCGAAATACCATAGACAATGCCGAAGTTGATCGCCTTGGCCCGGCGGCGCACCGCTGCATCCATGCCCTTGACCGGCACGCCGAACATTTCGCTCGCGGTAATCGCATGAATGTCTAGACCGTCGGCAAAGGCCTTCTTCAATTGCGGAATGTCGGCCACATGGGCCAGCACGCGAAGTTCGATCTGGGTGTAGTCGGCGCTGACGAGCTTCGCTCCGGGCGGTGCTATGAAAGCAGCCCTGATCTTGCGGCCCTCCTCGGTGCGGATTGGAATATTCTGCAAATTCGGTTCCGTCGAGGCGAGGCGTCCCGTCGAGGTTGCCGCCATCGCATAGCTCGTATGGACGCGGCCCGATTTCGCCTTGATGTAGCCTGGCAGCGCGTCCGTATAGTTTGAGCGAAGCTTGGCCAGTTGCCGCCAGTCGAGCACCCGGCGGGCAAGGTCCACTCCCTGGGAAGCCAGATTCTCCAGCGCGTCGGAATCGGTGCTCCATGCGCCCGTCGCCGTCTTGCGCCCACCGGGGAACCCCAGTCGGCCGAACAGAATGTCGCCCAGTTGTTTCGGGCTGCCGATATTGAAGGTCTCGCCGGCGAGTTCGTAAATCTGAGCCTCGAGTACGGCGGCGGCCGTGGCGAACTCGTTGGAAAGCTTGTTCAGCAGGTGCGGATCGATGAGAATCCCTTCGGCTTCCATTTTTGCGAGAACCGGCACCAGCGGCCGTTCCAGCGTCTCGTAAACCGTGAGCTTGCCCTTCTCCGCCAGCCGGGGCTTAAGCAGCTTCCACAAGCGCAGCGTCACATCGGCGTTTTCGGCGGCATAGTGTGCGGCGCGCTCCAGCGGCACGCGGTCGAAGGGGATCAACGATCGTCCCGAGCCTGCCACGTCCTTTAGGGTGATGGGCTTGTGGCCGAGATGGCGTTCCGACAACTCATTGACGCCGTGACCGGCATCGCCCGACTCAAGCACGTAGGAGATGAGCATCGTATCGTCGATGGGCCCAACGCGGACGCCGTAGCGCGCCAGCACTTCGACATCGGGTTTGAAGTCCTGGCCAATTTTGAGGATGGACGAGTCTTCGAGCAGCGACTTCAACCGGGCGATGGCATCTTCCAGCCCGATCTGTCCCGCAACCGCATCGCCGCCGAACAGCCCGCTGCCTTCCTTTTTGTGCGCCAATGGAATGTAACAGGCGTTTCCGGGCGCGGTCGCCAGCGACAGGCCCACGAGGCTCGATGCCATGGCGTCGAGACTGTCGGTTTGGCTATCGATGGCGATGACGCCCTCATCATAGGCCGCGGCGATCCAGTGATCGAGCCGATCGAGCGACAGGACGGTTTCATAGTCCGCGTGCCGGAAGGGGATCGAGAGAAGGGCGGTGGCGAAGTCAGGCTTTTTTTCGCCATCCTGACGGAGACCACCGTTGGACGATGCACGACTCTGTATCTGCCCGTCAGTTTGAGGCATGGGTCCCGGCTTTCGCCGGGATGTCGGGCCGGGTGAAGGCTCTCCACCTTCGGGCGGCCAAAACTTTATCTCAACCGGAATGGGATCGATTGCTGAAATGTCCGCTTTGAGTTCACCAGCGACCCGTTTGGTGGTTGAGCTGAATTCCAGGGCAATGAGGAAACCAATGAGTTCCGAGGCCCTGGGTTGGTCGACTGCGAAGCCGCCGATATCATGTTCGACCGCCACATGGGCATCGAGCGTCACGAGCTTCTTGGAGATGCGCGCCTGCTCGGCGAATTCGATCAGGTTCTCGCGGCACTTTTGTTGTTTGATTTCGCCAGCGCGCGCCAGCAGCGTTTCGAGATCGCCATATTCGGTGATCAGTTTGGCTCCGGTCTTGACGCCGATTCCCGGAACGCCGGGTACGTTGTCTATCGAGTCGCCCGCCAACGCTTGCACGTCGATTACTTTTTCGGGCCTCACACCGAATTTTTCCAGAACCTCCGCTTCGCCGATCTCCTTGTCCTTCATCGTATCGTAGAGGGCGACGCCGGGGCGGACCAGCTGCATCAGATCCTTGTCCGATGAGACGATGCGGCAGGTGGCTCCGGCTTCGGCTGCCTGGCGGGCATAGGTCGCGATCAGATCGTCGGCTTCGTAGTTGTCCTGCTCGACGCAAGCGACATTGAAGGCGCGCGTTGCTTGCCTGATCAGGCCGAATTGTGGGCGCAAATCCGCCGGAGCTTCGGGCCGGTGCAGTTTGTAGTCGGGATAAATCTCGTTGCGAAAGGTTTTCGCCGATTTGTCGAAGATCACCGCAAGATGGGTGGGCTTATCGCCCGCATTGGTTTCCTTGAGGAGCTTCCACAGCATATTGCAGAAGCCCTG
>JACMJT010000295.1 GCA_014380505.1 Hyphomicrobiales bacterium
CGCCGCGCCAGTAATGAACCCTGGCTTAGGGAACTGCGCGAACACATCGGCATTATCCATATTCAGCAGGCCGACGGCCAGTATGACAGGCAATGGGATTTCACCGAGACAGGAAAAATCGATCCCGCAACAGCGGCAGCCCTCCACCGCACCGCCGGTCTTGAGAATTGTCCCGTTTTTCTGGAAGTCTTTTACCCGTTCGAAAGAGACGATGCTTCCGTGCTCGATGCGGTGCAGCGCTCGATCACAATGCTGAAACCGGCCTTCGCACAGGACAGTCATGGATAGTTCCGCCAGTCCGGACACTGACGCCGAACAGGTGCGCGCGCGTGTTGCGTGGTATTATTTCATCGGCGGGCTGACGCAGAAGGAAATCGCCGATAAAGTCGGCATCACCCGCCTTCGCGTGAACAGGATCATAGGCCAGGTGCGGGGCGAGGGGCTGGTCCATACCACATTGAGATTGCCCCTGGCCGATTGCATAGAGCTCCAGGAACAGCTCCGGCGAAAGTTCGCCCTTGAAGAGGTGGTGGTCATTCCCGCTCTCGACGATCCGGACGAAAACCGGAGGCTGGTGGGCGAGGCGGCGGGCACGCTCCTCAACAATTTGCTCACGGATGGCAAGGGCATCGGCGTTGGCTGGGGCCGCACCCTTTCGGCGGCCGCCAAGCGCATGACGCATCGCAGCGCCGGCTCCACCTGGGTCGCAACCCTCATGGGCGGCCTCACCCGGGGCTCGGGGATCAACACCTTTGAAGTGGCGACCGAATTCGCCCGTAATATCGGAGGCGAATGCTATTATCTGACGGCGCCCATCTACTGCCCGTCCCCTGAGAGCCGCGAAACCCTGATGACTCACGATGGGCTTATCCAGTCCATGCGCCGCGCCCGCGGGGCGCACTACGCCCTGGTTTCCAGTGGCGACCTGACCGAGAAATCCCTGCTGGCAAGCACCCAGACGGTGGTTGAGAGCGTCAAGACATTGAAGCGCGCCGGTGCCGTGGGCGACCTCCTCGGCATCTTTCTCGATGAGCAGGGCAATCCCGTCGCCCACGAATTGAATGAGCGCGTCATAGCACTCGACCCCGCCGGTCTCCGCGCCATCCCCAAGGCTATTCTCGCTTCCGGCGGCCAGCACAAGGTAAAGATCGTCCGGGCGATACTTTTGGGCGGCTACGTCAAATGGCTTGTCACCGATCAGAAAGTTGCATCATCGCTTTTGCGATGAGACATGGAGCAGCCCGATGTCATTTCTGCAACTTGACGATGTCACAAAGCGATACGGCGACTTGGCCGTTATCAAGGGCGTGTCCCTGTCGGTGAAAAAAGGCGAGTTCCTGGTCTTTGTCGGTCCCTCCGGTTGTGGCAAGTCGACACTGCTTCGCATGATTGCCGGGCTCGAAAATGTCAGCGATGGCAATATCCGGATCGATGGGCGCGACGTAACTCATGTGGAACCGGCACGCCGGGAGGTGGCGATGGTTTTCCAGAGTTACGCCCTTTATCCCCACATGTCCGTCTACGACAATATGGCCTTTGGCCTGCGGATGATAAAGACGGGCGAGCATGAAATCCGCGAGCGCGTCATTCAGGCCGCAAGGACTTTGCAGATCGAGGCCCTTCTGGAAAGGCGGCCG
>JACMJT010000296.1 GCA_014380505.1 Hyphomicrobiales bacterium
CGCTGAAGCGCAGGGCTTGGGTGGCGCCAATTTCAGAGGTGAAATAGCCGAGCAAGGTCAGCTGCTTCATCATGCGGAAATAGTGAGCGGGTGTGTCCTTTGTCTTGGTGGCCTGATGGCGGTATTGTTCGGCATCGAGCTCATTGAGAAGGGCGGTGCGCTGGGCAGACGAGAGGGCCGTAAAATTCTGCCCGAACTTGGCCCGGCTGGCATCGTTGACCTTGATGAGGCCGGAATTGAACACGGCATGATGGGCATCATCGTAGCACTCGTTGACCATCATGACCATGAATGCGCCGATGCCCGTGGCTTTGGCGCCGGGCGTGTCGGTGGCGGGGATGATGGTGTCGCCGATCTCATCCAACAGGGCGATGTCGGCAGCGGTGAAGTTCGCGCTGACGGCCTTGCCGGCGAGCGGGCTGCCGCGCAGGAAGGTTTCGCTGCCGATGATGGCACCGCCCATGATGAGGGCGAGGCGGGCGAGGGCATCCCGGCGGCTGATAGTGGTGGGAGTTTTCATCAGAGATTTCCCTTCTTGAGTTCGGCGACGGCAAAGTCGGCGGCGCGGGCAGTCAGTGCCATGTAGGTGAGCGAAGGGTTGACACAGGCGCCGGAGGTCATGCAGGCGCCATCGGTGACGAAAACGTTGGGAGCGTCCCACACTTGATTGTGCGCGTTGAGCACTGAGGTTTTGGGGTCGCGACCCATGCGGGCGGTGCCCATCTCATGGATGCCACGGCCAAAGGCATAACCATTGTCCATGGGGCTGACCTTTTTCATGCCGGCGGCATCCAGCATCTCCATGGCATCGGTGATCATCTCGCGGCGCATGGCCTGCTCGTTGTCCCTGAGTTCACACTCCATCGCGAGGATGGGCAGACCCCACTTGTCCTTGCTGGTGCGGTCGACGTAGATCCGGTTGCTGTGATAGGGCAGGATCTCGCCGAAACCGGTCATGCCGATCGTCCATGGGCCTGGCTCGATGAGGGCTTCCTTGAGCGGTGCGCCAATGCCCAGTTCGGGTACCTCGCGTTCCCAGCCCATGCGGGCGGCCGCGCCCTGGTAACCGAAGCCGCGGGTGTAGCCCCGCTTCTCACCAAACAAATTCCGGTAACGGGGGATATAGAAACCGCCCGGTCTCCGGCCGTAGACGGTGCGGTCCAGGTAGCCCTCGGCCTCCGCATAGGCCCCCACGCGGAAATGATGGTCCATGACATTGTGGCCAAGCTCTCCGCTGCTGCTGCCCAAGCCATCCGGCCAGACCTCGTTGGCGGAGTTCATGAGCAGCCATGCGGAATTGAGGGCCGAGGCGCAGAGGAAGACGACCTTGGCCTTGTATTCGTAGGTCTGGTTTGTCTCGGCATCGATCACGGTGACGCCGGTGGCCTTCTTCGTGTTCCGGTCGTAATTCACCTGGGTGACGATGGAGAACGGCCGGAGAGTGAGATTGCCGGTGGCAACGGCAGCGGGAAGCGTGGCCGATTGCGTGCTGAAGTAGGCGCCGAAGGGACAGCCCAGCCAGCACTTGTCGCGGAACTGACAGTTTGTGCGTCCGCCATGCGCCTGGGAAAGGTTGGCGAGACGCCCGATGATGAGTCGGCGGCGGTCGTTGAAGCGGCTCTTGATGCGCGCAGCCACATCCTTTTCGACACAGTTGAGCTCGAAGGGCGGGAGGAATTTTCCGTCGGGCAGCTGGGGCAGACCTTCCAGCGAGCCGGCGATACCGGCGAAGCTCTCGGCATGATCATACCATGGGGCGATGTCGGCGTACCGGATCGGCCAGTCGACGGCGACGCCTTCCTTGGCATTGGCCTCGAAATCAAAATCGCTCCACCGGTAGCTGTGGCGCCCCCACATCAGGGAACGGCCACCGACGTGGTAGCCGCGAAACCAGTCAAATGGCTTTACCTCCTTGTAAGGGCAGTCCTGTTCATCAGCCCAGAAATTGGCATTGGCCGTGTAGAGGAAGTCACGGTTCACCACGGGGTGCTCGGCGATGAGGGCCTTTGATTTCTTGCCGCGGTGATCAATCTCCCACGGGGCCTTGAGTGCGTTGGGATAGTCCTTGATGTGCTCGATGTTCCGACCGCGCTCGAGCATGAGGACCTTGAGGCCCTTCTCGGTGAGCTCCTTGGCCGCCCAGCCGCCGGTGATGCCGGAGCCGACGACAATTGCGTCATAGGTGTTCGTGGATTCTGCCATGGGGTAAAGTACAGTGCACCGGGGGAGCGGCGCGGGGTGGGGGGAGAGGGGACAGCATCATGGAGTCCAAGAATCGCATGAAATCAACCGCTAGTTTATAAAGAGAAATGGCCGCAACCGGGAATCTTGCACCCAGATATCGCTGATCCGCCTCGCGCGCTGGCGGCAGACGGGCTGCGTCCTCAGGGCTGAAAAACAGTTTCTCCCCGGGACTGCGCCCACCGTTCCAAAGCCGCGCGGAGCTCGGGTTCGCGCACCGGCTTGCTGACATAGTCGTCCATGCCGGCGGCGAGGCACTTCTCCCGGTCACCCTGCATGGCATTTGCGGTCATCGCGATGATGTGGACACGCGCTTTCAGCGGGCCGGAGGTCAACGCTTCATGCTCGCGCTTTCGGATGCACTGGGTGGCTTCGTAGCCATCCATTTCGGGCATCTGGCAGTCCATGAAAATGATCTCATAGGGTACATCATCCAATGCCTGCACGGCCTCCAACCCGTTACCAACGGTATCCGCCCCGTAGCCCAGTTTCTTGAGTTGCGCCAAGGCGACCTTCTGGTTCACGGCATTGTCCTCGGCGATTAGGATCCGCGCCTGGGCGGGCAACCCGGTTGGCACCGCCACGGGCGCGGCCGGCTTGGCGAGGATGGTTTCCGAGGCGGTCTGGCCGACGACATCAACCAGGCAGTCGAACAGACGCGACTGCTTCACCGGCTTGACCAGGCAGGCATCGATGCCGATGGCCTTCAGTTCCTTCTGAGCCATGACGTGGCCCAGCGAAGTCAGGATGATAAGGTGGGTTGAGGCGATGGCGGGCTCGGCCTTGATGGTCTTGGCGAGGGTCAGGCCGTCCATCTCCGGCATCTGCATGTCGAGCAGGGCTACGTCGTAGGCTTTGCCGGCGGCGGCGGCGGTGCGCAGAATCTTGAGGGCCTCGTGCCCGCCCGCGGCGCTGCCCTTCTGCATTTTCCAAGCGACGATCTGGTGCCG
>JACMJT010000297.1 GCA_014380505.1 Hyphomicrobiales bacterium
CATCTTCCAGCTTTCCTTCAGGCCCGCGACGGTGAAGTCGATCGGCTGGCGTTAGTGGGTGCGCAGCATGTTGAAGCGCAACACTTCGCCAGGCCAGCCGCCTTCGATGGAATCCACGCCCAGCGTATCGAGCGCCAATGCGATCTGGCGCTTGTCCTCGACCGAGAAATCGACTCCGTGGGTTGGCGCGCCATCGCGCAAGGTGGTGTCGAAAATGAACAAACGTTCCGTGCTCACCTTTTGACCTCCCACGTCGTGCCGCCGGGACCATCCTTCAGGACAATCCCCTTGGCCAGCAGATCGTCGCGGATGCGGTCGCTTTCGGCAAAATCCTTGGCCTTGCGGGCGGCATTGCGGGCCGCGATAGCGTCGGCAATAGCTACCGTGTCCACCTCGGTCTTGTTGGCGATCTTCATCTGCACATTGGAGAAGCCTAGAAAACCAAGACCACCGGCAAGCGCCAGCTCGTCTGCCTGATGCAGGGAGGCAATGGCCGCCGGGGTATTCAGATCGTCCGCCAGCGCCTCAAAGAAGGCGGCATCCGGCGCGGGGTCCACCAGTGGCTCGGTGACCTCATACCAGCGCTCCAGCATCTTCCAGCTTTCCTTCAGGCCCGCGACGGTAAAATCGATCGGCTGGCGATAATGGGTGCGCAGCATGTTGAAGCGCAGCACCTCGCCCGGCCAGTCGGCGAGAAGGTCGCGGATGGTGAAGAAATTGCCCAGGCTTTTGGACATTTTCTCGCCTTCCACCTGCAGGAAGCCGTTATGCATCCAAACCTTGGCCAGCGGGTGACCGTGATGCGCGCCTTCGCTTTGGGCAATCTCGTTCTCGTGATGGGGAAATTGCAGATCGATACCGCCGCCATGAATATCGAACGTCTCGCCCAGATATTCGCCCGCCATGGCCGAACATTCGATATGCCAGCCGGGACGCCCCCGTCCCCATGGCGAATCCCAGCCCGGAAGCGCAGCGTCAGAAGGCTTCCACAGCACGAAATCCATCGGATTCTTTTTGTAGGGCGCCACTTCCACCCGCGCGCCCGCGAGCATCTCGTCCAGCGAGCGGCGCGACAGCTTTCCGTAATCGGCCTTGGACGAGACATCGAACAGCACATGGCCATCGGCAGCATAGGCGTGGCCTGCGCCGATCAACTGTTCGATGATCCGGATCATCTGGGCGATATGTTCGGTGGCGCGCGGGGCTACGGTCGGCGGCAAATTGCCCAGCGCCGCGACATCCTGGTCATAGATGCGCGCGGTTTCCTCGGTCAGTTCGCGGATGGAGATGCCGCGCTCCGCCGCCCGCGCGTTGATCTTGTCGTCCACGTCGGTGATGTTGCGGACATAGGTGACATGGGTGTCGCCATAGACATGGCGCAGCAGCCGGAACAGCACGTCGAACACGATCACGGGCCGCGCATTGCCGATATGGGCAAAGTCGTAAACCGTGGGGCCGCAGACATACATACGGACGTTCTTCGCATCGAGGGGCGCGAAATCGTCCTTGGTCTTGGTCAGGGTATTGAACAGACGCAGAGTCATGAGAGGTCCGGCGAAGCGGTGAGGGAAACTAGCAAATTTTGGGCGAGCAGAAGGGGTTTTGCGGGCTTAGCCGCAAATCGAAATCCGGATAATGAGGCGACCCCTTACGGGATAATAAGCCGTCACGCGGTTTTTCCTTCCAGGCGCGCGAGGGACCGCTCGCGCCCGATCAGGGGTAACAGTTTTTTGAGTTCGGGTCCATGCTCCAACCCGGTTAATGCCAATCTTAAAGGGTGAAACAGCCCCCTGCCCTTGGCCCCGGTCTCGGCGGAGACTGCCTTGGTCCACAGCCCCCAGGTCGCCTCGTCCCACGGTTCGGGCGGCAGCAGGTCCGCCGCTTTCGCCGCCAGCCCCGCATCCTCGATCACGGGTGTTACGGGACCGGCAACCAGCCGGACCATCTCTGGGACGTCAGACAGTTTGATGAGATTGGGCTTGATGGCGTCCCAAAATATCTCGCCCTGCGGCACCTGCCCGGCCACCGCGCTGTAAGGCGTGATGTGCAGCAGCCGGGCGTTCAAACCCGCCAGCTCCTCCGGCACGAAATGGGCAGGGGCGCGGCCGATCTTGGCGAAATCGAATTCCCCGGCCAGTTCGCCCAAAGTCAGGCGCGGCTCCACGGAATCGCTGGTGCCGATCTTGGCCAGGTAAGACGCCACCGCCATCGGCTCCATGCCGGCCTCGCGCAATTGCTCCAGCGACAGCGAGCCCAGCCGCTTGCTCAGCGCCTCGCCGCTGGCGCCAACCAAGAGCGGGAAATGCGCGAACTTGGGCACCTTCGCACCCAACGCTTCGAAAATTTCGATCTGGGCGGCGGTGTTGGTGACATGATCCTCACCGCGCACCACATGACTGATGGCGAAGTCGACATCGTCGGCCACAGACGGCAAGGTATAAAGAAAGGCTCCATCCTCGCGCACCAGCACCGGATCGGACATGGTGGCGGTGTCGATCTCCACCGGTCCGCGCACCAAGTCTGTCCAGCTCACTTTTTTGCGTGACAGCAGAAACCGCCAATGCGGCTTGCGGCCTTCGGCTTCCCACTTGACCTTGTTCGCTGGTTCCAGCGAAGCGCGATTGTAGATCGGCGGCAGCTTGCGTGCCGCCAGCAGGGAACGCTGGCGTTCCAGTTCGGCTTCGGTCTCGAAACAGGGATAGATGCGGCCCGCCGCCTGCAGCTTGTAGAAAGCCGTACTGTAGATCGCCAGCCGGTTGATCTGGCGGTCGGTGCCGTCATGAGTCAGACCCAGCCAAGCCAGGTCGCGATAGATCGCCTCTTCAAAAGCCTTGGTGGAGCGTGCCGCATCGGTATCGTCGATCCGCAGCAGGAATTTCCCGCCCATCTTTCTGGCGAACAGCCAATTCAGCAGCGCGGTGCGGGCATTGCCGACATGCAGCAAGCCGGTGGGCGATGGTGCAAAACGGACGGTGACGGACATTAGCGATCCTTCTTCCCCACGGCCCTTCGCTTACGCTTCGAGCATTCGTCACTCGAAATGATCCACGGGATCATTTCGTTCGCCTTCGGCGAACCGTTCCTCATTACCTGGCATCCCGGAAAGCATTGGTGATGGGATAGCGCCGGTCGCGGCCGAAATTGCGGCTGCTGATCTTCACCCCGGGCGGCGCCTGGCGGCGCTTATATTCGGCGATGTTGAGCAGCCGCTCGACCTTGACGACAATGTCGCGGTCGAAGCCCTTGGCGACGACGTCGTCGACCGAGCGCTCCTCCTCGATGAGGTCG
>JACMJT010000298.1 GCA_014380505.1 Hyphomicrobiales bacterium
AATGATTTTGCAGCATTCCCGCGAGTCGGTTAACAAGTTATGACGGAATTTCTGTATATTGGCCTTGATCTTCCGGGCGAGCGCGCCATGTAACTGTCGGAGTTACGAAATGTTGTCCAGCAGCCGATTCATCGTCGCCATTCATGCAATGAGCGTGCTTGCCCGCCATCATGGCAAGGGGCCGGTATGCTCGGCGACTGTGGCCCAAAGCGTTCACACCAATCCCGTGGTGATCCGGCGGCTGATGGGCGATCTCGAGCGGGCCAAGCTGGTGCGTTCGGTGGCTGGCCGCTGCGGAGGGTTCGAGCTTGACCGGCGGGCCGGGGACATTACCCTGGCCGATGTTTACCGGGCGGTTGAGGATGAAACGGTGTTCCGCATGCACAAGACCGATCCCCATGCGAAATGTCCCGTGGCTGCACAGATCTGTGAAATACTGGGGGCGCCGTTGCGGGCGGCCGAAGGGGCGCTTGCCGCTTCGCTTGCCAAAACCACGCTGCGCGATGTTGCGGCAGCCATTGTCTAAACGATGACGATTCGGCGCGAAGGCCCCCTCCTCGCGCTTCTGGCTTTCGGAAATTTCATCATCGGCATGGGTGCTTTCGTCGTCATCGGCATCGTTACGCCGATTGCCGAGGGCCTCGGCGTTTCCAAAGCAAGTGCCGGCATCGTGCTCACCACCTATGCCATCGCCTATGCGCTGCTCTCGCCCATCGGCGCTGCGATCACCGGCAACATCGCGCGGCGGACTGTCCTTGTCAGCGCGCTCACCTTGTTTCTTCTTGGCACCATCGGTTCCGCGTTATCGTCCAGCATCGCCATGCTTTCCGCTTCGCGCATCGTGGTGGCGCTGGGCGCTGCCATGTTCACGCCTATCGCGGCAGGCGTTGCAGTTGCCGTGACGGCGCCGGAACGGCGCGGTAAGGCGCTTGCCACGGTTTTTGGCGGAATAACACTCGCGCAAGTCGTGGGCGTGCCGGCTGGCGCGTGGATGGCCTATCGCTTCGGCTGGGCTTCAACGTTTTGGGCCGTGGCTGGCCTGGCGGGGCTTGGCGTTGCCATTCTCTATTTCGCCATTCCGCGCGATGTCCGTTTCCAAGCCGCGGGTGTCAGGGAAATCCTTCCGGTCATGAAAGATTGGCGCATCATGTTCGCCGTCACGTTCACGGCAACGCTCATTACGGCGATCTATATTGTCTTCACGTTTTTTGGACCGCTCATCGAGGCCTCCATCGGGACCAATCCCGAAGTCCGGACGGGTTTCCTCGTACTCTTTGGGCTGGGCGCGGTAGCGGGAAATTATGCAGGCGGGTTCCTGACAGACCGGATCGGGGGCAAGAATACGCTGATCATCATCTGCATCGCCCAAGCGGCGATCATGCCGTTGTTCTCGATCATTCCATTGGCGCCGCTCGCCTTCGCGGTGCTCGTCGGCGGCTGGTCGGCGTTTGGCTGGTCGTTCATGGCGCCGCAACAATCGCGCCTTGCGGCAATCGCTCCGCAGGCGATATCGCTCGTCCTGGCGCTCAACGCCGCCATGATCTACGTGGGCATCGCGCTCGGTTCGGCGGCCGCTTCATTTATCCTGGACTGGAAAGGTCTTGCGGCGCTTGGCGTGTCGGGCGGATTGGCCGTCTTGCTGGCACTTGCCCATCTTCTGGCGTCAGGCCGCGCCACAACCTCTCATCATGCCCGCACTTGATGCGGGCGCATTCCTAAAGCGCCGCCAGAAAGAAGCGCTTGACGGCGCCGGGCTTGGTCATGACCGGGGTTTGCTTGCCGTCAGTCAGGATTTCAACCCGGGTGGTCAGTTCCTCGTCGATCTCGGAGATCGACAGCTTGCCGTCGGCGCCATAGGCGTTGGGATCGCCGAGTATCGAGAGCAGCGCCTCGGTGAAGGCGCCGTTCTCCCATTGGGGGCCTTCATAGGAAACCTCGCGGCCAGTGGAGGAGGCAAACATCACAAGGCTGGCGCCGGAGCTCAGGCTGTTGGCCAATCCCGACATGTCGACCTTGCTGACGCCGCCCTCGATACCGGCACCGGCGTTGCAGGCATCCATGAAGAGAGTGACCTTGCCTGGAATCTTCGACAGGCCTTTGCGGATAATATCGCCGTCGATGGCGGTGGCCGATAGCATGTCGGGCGAGAGGTCAACACTGGTGGGCAGGAAATAGAAATCCTGGGCGGCGTCGGTGAGGCCGTGCCCCGCCATGAAGACGATGACATTGTCCTCGGGTGCCGACTTCTTGCGAAGCTTGGCCAGCTCGATTTCGATTGCATCTTCGGTCGCGTCACCGTTGAGCAACAGCTTCACATCGACATCGTCGTAGTATACGCCCTTCTGCGCCTTCAGGAGAACTTCAAGGTCGCTGGCATCCTTGGCGGCGTAGTTCAGCTTGAGATCGGTGTTGTCGTATTTGCTGACGCCGACCAGAAGAGCGAAGAGACGGGGTTTTTTCTGAATCTGCACCCGCCCTTTCCATTTGATCGGCATGGTGACGGGAACGCCGGGCTGGTCATCGATGTAGGCGATGAGCGTCACTTCCGAATCGCGCTGTGGAACATTGAGCGTCAAAACCTTGGCATCGGCTGATTCATCGACACCCACGACGCCGCGCGGTGTTACCGGGCGCCCGTCTATCAAAATCTCGATGCGGGTTATGGGGCGGCCGGAGGGCGAGCGCACGCGGTAGCGCAACTGGATGTCGGGCTTATCGGTCTCCAATTCGAGGACATCTTCGGCGAATTCGACAATTCCGGGCAGAATGCCGCGAATTCCCTCCGTGCCGGACGGCACTTCGCCCGTTCCTTGGGTTTTTTGTCCCCCCAGATTGTTCGCCGTCTCGATGGCAACGGCTTCGTCCTTGAGTTTGAGGACAAGCTGCACGACGTCGGGGCGGTAAAACTGTTCGCGCAGGCGCGAGGCGGGGAAGAAATCCGGTGGATCGTCCCAACCCTTGCCGTTGAAATGCCAGCCGATCAGGTCTTCGCCGCCCGCCGAGGCGGCGTAATAGCCCGTGGGCGTCCAGGCGATCCATTTATGATCGGCAGGAGTGACGAAGAAACTCAATAGCAGGGCACCGTCGGAGGCGCGGTACCATCGCAGCGTTCCATCACCCAGGGCGGCAACGATAATTTGCGCGTCGGCGGAAAGCGCTACACCCCAGACAAAGGATTCCGGGTAGTTTCGCCACAACTGCGTCCCGTTGCCATCGAAACGGGTCACGGCCCAATCGGAGCCGATGACGAAGCTCTGCTTGTCCGTGGCGATGGCGAGACTGCGCGCCATCTCCGACGTGCTTTGCATTTTCAGCACCTGCTTGTCGAGGGTGGGTTGGGTAGCGTCGTCCCAATTTTCGATGGGCAATGTGTCGGTTATGGGCTGAATGAAGCCTGCGGGAATGTTCGGCGCCGCATCGAAGGACAACCGGTTGACGTCGAACAGCCAGGGATCAACGGCGCCCATCTTCAGGCCGAACCATACGGAGGTAGCGTCGGGAGAATTGAAGAAGTAGCCGGCATACTTGTTGCGCATGTCGGCGGTGACCTGCTGGCGCACCACGGCAAGTTTGCCCGAGGCATCGAAGATGCCGAACGAGGGGTCGTGGGAGGCATAGGCGACGCCGCCGCCGGGCATGGCCTTGAGGTCGTTGATGCCGCCCTGGGGCCCGGCGTCGGCTTCCTTGAAGAGGCGCGTTTGGCCATCCTTCCAGGCAATGATCGGGTAATCCCAGTTCGAGTCGGCGTAACCGCCCGCCATGTAAAGCGTTTGGCCATCATTGCTCCACACGGCAGCTCGAACATCGGCGTTGTTGAAGGCGCTCATGTCGATGCGAGTAATGGGTTCGAGTGTCTGGGCGGATACGATGTCAGCGCCGATCGTATGGTATTGAGTGATGGCGAGACGCTTGCCGTCGGATGAAAAGGCCGCCGCGCGGGGCGACGTTCCCGAGGGCATGGCTTTCTTGGCAATGAGCCGGAAATCGGCGCCGTAGAGACGCACGAAACCATCGTAGGATGTCACGGCAAGCGAGTCATCGGGCGCGAAAGCCACACCGAATATGTTCTCCTTATAGTCGGTGTCGTAGAAAGGCTGTTCAGTGAACGGCGCATTCCATACCCGGACGCCGCCGCCAATGCCGGCCAGCCCCGCCGCAAGCCTTTGTCCGTCCGCCGAGAATTCCAGATCGTGGACAACCGTCGGCACCGGCCCGACACGGCGGATGAGAGAGCCGCTGACCGTGTCGAAGAGATAGATGTAGTGGCCTGTATGGGTGGTCCAGTAGTTCTTCCAGAAATAGGTATCCCAGCCAGCCGCCGCGACCATGCGGCCATCGGGAGAGATCGCCGCGGAGTAGAGCTTGCCCTCGGCGCCCAAAGCTATGGGAACGCGGAAGACGCGGAGCAGCCGGCCATCATCCGTGGACCACAGTCGGATGGTCTTGTCTTCGGCGGAGGTGACCAGAAGCTTGCCATCGGCGCTGACGTCAAGGCGCCAGATTCCCGCCGTGTGCATGCCGGTTTCGATGCGGAGTTGCGGATCCTGGGGCGGCAGATATTCAGCGGCCCGAGCACCGGCGGCCGCCAGTATGAGCAGCAGAAGTGCAACGACAGTCCTGATCCGATGGTGCATCGATGACGCCGTTCGACCCCCCAAACGGGAGCTTAGCCTGTGCTGCGGCGAATTCAAGGCGTGCGTGGGAGGGTGGGATTATACCTTGAGGATCGAGCGCCCGGCATAGACGGCCTGGGTTCCCAGTTCTTCCTCTATGCGGAGGAGTTGATTGTACTTGGCCAGCCGGTCGGAGCGGGCAAGCGAGCCGGTTTTGATCTGGCCGCAGTTGGTGGCGACCGCGAGGTCGGCGATGGTTGAGTCCTCGGTTTCGCCGGAGCGGTGGGACATGACGGCCGTGTAGGCCGCCTTGTGGGCCATGGCGACGGCTTCCAGCGTTTCGGTGAGCGAGCCGATCTGGTTCACTTTCACCAGGATGGAATTGGCGATGCCTTTGGCGATGCCCTGCTTGAGGCGTGTGGTGTTGGTGACGAAAAGATCGTCGCCGACGATCTGGTGGGTTTGGCCGGTGAGGGTGGTGAGCTGCTTCCAGCCATCCCAATCGTCCTCGGACATGCCATCCTCAATGGAGAAGATGGGATAATCCTTGGCGAGTTTGGCCAGGTATTTGGCCTGTTCGGCGATGGAGCGTTTTTTGCCTTCGCCTTCATAGTCATAGGTGCCGTTCTTGAAGAACTCGGTGGCGGCGCAATCGAGCGCCAGGTAGATATCCTTGCCGGGCTTGTAACCCCCCTGCTCCACGGCCTTCATGACGAAATCGAGGGCGGCTTCGGCGGAGGGCAGGTTCGGCGCGAAGCCGCCCTCATCGCCGACATTGGTGTTGTGGCCTGCCTTCTTGAGGGCGGCTTTGAGGGTGTGGAAGATATCCGCGCCCATGCGGAGCGCCTCGCGGAAACTCGAGGCACCCACGGGCATCACCATAAATTCTTGAAAATCTATGGGGTTATCGGCGTGAACGCCGCCGTTGATAATGTTCATCATGGGCACCGGCAGGGTGCGGGCATTGGCGCCGCCGACATAGCGATAGAGCGGGAGGCCGGAGGCTTCGGCTGCGGCTTTGGCGGTGGCGAGGGAGACGCCCAAGATGGCGTTGGCGCCGAGGCGGGCCTTGTTGGGGGTGCCGTCCAGCTCGATCATGGCGTGGTCGATGGCGGCCTGGTCCTCGGCTTCCATGCCGGCGAGGGTATCGAAAATCTCGCCGTTGACGGCGGCCACGGCCTTGGTGACGCCCTTGCCCAGATAGCGGGCCTTGTCGCCGTCGCGGAGTTCGACCGCCTCATGGGCGCCCGTGGAGGCGCCCGAGGGCACGGCGGCGCGGCCCATGGAGCCGTCCTCCAGGATCACGTCCACCTCGACGGTCGGATGCCCGCGGCTATCGAGAATTTCGCGGGCGGTGATGTCGAGAATGGTTGTCATGGAAACTCCGGAGATTGGTCCGGCGGCGTTATGGGGGGATGACGCAGGGATTGCAAGAAGGCGCAACGAATCCAAGGGAATAGGAATTGTTTCACGTGAAACAGCGGGGGCATTATGCACTTGACATAGTAAGGTGATTCGTGAAAAAGGACGCCGACAGGCCGACGCTTTTGCCCAAAACTACCGTTACACCCGCGATGATCGAAGCGGGCGCGACCGTGCTTTGGGCCTTTGACCGGCTGGAAATGTCCCCGTCCTACGCCAGGATTTTGACTGAGGAAATCCTTACGAAATCGCTTTCCGCAAGGTAGATCGGAATTCAAAAAGCTTCAGTTCAATTGAACTGAGACTGGCGAAATGTTTAGGCAACATATCCGAGTCCATGTGGGGAACGCTTGGAATTTTCCCCCGCAATATTTCGTTCCTATGAGCCTTAAC
>JACMJT010000299.1 GCA_014380505.1 Hyphomicrobiales bacterium
AAAGGAAAATGCGAGGCGCGGAAGCGCATCTTGACATCGTCGAGCTCGAAGAAGCTCTTGCAGAACTCCGCCAGCACCCATTTGAGATGACCCAAATGGGTTGTCTCGTCGATGACGAGGCCTTCGATCTGGTTGAACATGGGCGTATGCGTCATGTCGGAATCGCTGCGGAAGGTGCGCCCCGGAGCTATGATGCGGATGGGCGGCTTTTCGCTCAGCATGGTGCGGATCTGCACTGGCGACGTGTGAGTGCGCAGCAGCATGCGCGAGCCATCGGGCTTCTTGTTGAAATAAAAAGTGTCGTGCTCCTGCCGCGCCGGATGTTCGGGCGGAATATTGAGCGCGGTGAAGTTATGGAAATCGTCTTCGATGTGCGGGCCTTCGGCCACGGCGAACCCAAGATCGCCGAAAATCTGCACGACCTCTTCCCACACCTGTGAGACCGGATGCACCGTCCCCTGGGCCTGCTGGCGCGCCGGCAGCGTTACGTCGATTTTCTCGGTGGCAAGGCGGTCTTCGAGAGCCGCATCCTGCAATGAGGCCTTCCGCACGGCAATCGCTTCCGCCACCTTGTCTTTCAGCAGATTGAGCGCGGCACCCGCTTCCCGGCGCTCGTCCGGTTTCATGCCGCCGAGCGACTTCATGCGCTCGGAGATCGAGCCCTTCTTGCCGAGTGTTGCGACACGCACGGCTTCAAGCGCCGCTTCATCGGAGGCGGCCGCGACTTGGCTCAGAATGTCCTGCTCAAGGGATGGCAAACTCATCGGTGTCCCTAAGAATCAAACGGCCGGGCCTTCGGTGCATATCGCACCCCGATGGCCCGGCCAAGCTTCGGAATTCGACGTGCAACACCGTTTACTGGGCGGCCTTGGCCTTCTCGACCAGAGCGGCGAAGGCTGGAGCATCGTGGACAGCGAGATCGGCCAAAACCTTGCGGTCGACTTCGATCCCGGCCTTGGCCAACCCGAAGATAAACCGGCCATAGGTCAGGCCCAATTCACGGGTGGCCGCGTTGATGCGTTGAATCCATAAAGCGCGGAAATTGCGTTTCTTGGTGCGCCGGTCGCGGTAGCCATATTGCTCGGCCTTTTCGACCGCCTGCACGGCGACGCGGAAGATGTTCTTGCGGCGGCTGAAATAGCCCTTGGCCTTCTTGATGACCTTCTTGTGGGCCTTGCGGGCGACGGTGCCGCCCTTTGAACGTGGCATGGGTGCTCTCCTCGATCAGCGCGCGTAGGGCATGTGGATCCTGACCAGTCCGGCATCGCCGGGGGAGAGGATCGTGGTGCCGCGCTGGTTGCGGATCTGCTTTTTGGTCCGCTTGATCATGCCGTGGCGTTTGCCGGCCTGGCCGCCGCGGATCTTGCCGGACGCGGTCACCTTGAACCGCTTCTTGGCAGAGGATTTCGTCTTCATCTTGGGCATTTGGCTTATCCTTTCAAAGCATAGAGAAGCCGCCATGGCATGCCCTTTACAGGCCAGGCGGCTTGCGTGTCGGGGTTTAAGCAAACCCTGCGGGGAAATGCAAGTCAGTACTGACTTACGTCAGTCAGCGCGGCGCTAGGACCATGACGATCTGGCGGCCCTCGAAGCGCGGCTCCGACTCGACCTTGGCGATCTCGCCCGTGTCCTTCTTGACGCGGTCGAGCAAGAGCTGGCCCAGTTCCTGGTGGGCCATTTCGCGGCCACGGAAGCGGAGCGTCAACTTCACCTTGTCGCCTTCCTCGAAGAAGCGGCGGATCGACCTCATCTTCACGTCATAGTCGTGATCGTCGATCATCGGGCGCATCTTGATCTCCTTGATCTCGATGACCTTCTGGTTCTTGCGGGCCTCGTTGGCCTTTTTCTGTTCCTGATATTTGAATTTGCCGTAGTCGAGAATCTTGGCGACGGGCGGCTTGGCATCGGGGGAAACCTCGACCAGATCGAGATTGGCCTCCTCGGCCATCATCATGGCCTCGCGGATCGGCACCACGCCGACGTTCTGGCCGTCGGCTCCAATGAGGCGCACCTCGCGCGCATCGATACGGTGGTTGATCCTGTGTCCTTCTTCCTTCTGCGGGGGGGCGGCTCCGCGAGCTGTCGATGGCCTCCGGGGTGGCATGCTCAAGTGTGGGTTATCTCCATGTGAGAGGGGCTATGTCGTGTCTTGCCCGCTATAGACATTGAAGTGGCCCCCGGCGTCAAGCGCCGCGTTATCCTTCGGTGGGCTGGCGCTCGCCCCGCCTGCCGGTGCGCAATTCCGCCACCGTGTCGGGGACTGTGACGGTGAAGCAGGTGCCTTCGGAACCGGTCGAAGCAAGTTTAACATCCCCGCCGTGGGCCTTGACCAATTCCGCAGCGATCGCGAGGCCAAGGCCGGTGCCGCCCGACCCGGCACTCTGGAAGGCTTCGAACAGCTTGGGACGCACCCGCTCCGGGATACCGGGCCCGTTGTCCCTGACCTCGATCGTGACGACGGTGCCCTCGCGCCACGATCTCAGCGTCACCGTGCCATCGGGTGCTTCGGAATTGCCGGACTGGGCGGAGCCTATCGCCTGAATGGCGTTGCGCAACAAATTGGTCAGTATACGGTTCAATTGTTCCCGGTCGGCGTCGGCAATCAGGCTGGGAGGAATGTTGTTGTAAAGCACGATGCGGCTCGATGTGTGCATGACGGTGCCTTCGATCACCTCGTCGGCCAGGGCCTTCAAGGCTATTTTCTCGCGCTGGGGCGGGGCTTCCTGGGCGCGGCCGAATTTCAGCGTGCGGGTGAGAAAGTCGATGGCTCGGTCAAGGGAGTCGATGAGTTTGGGCGCGAAGCGCTGGACCGTCGGATCCTGGACCGTGCCCAGGCGGTCCGAGATCAGTTGCGCCGAGGACAGCATGTTGCGAAGATCATGGCTCACCTTGGAGACCGCGAGACCAAGTGCCGCCAGCCGGTTTTTCTGCTGCAACGTAGACTGAAGATCGCTCTGCATGTCGTGCAATTCGCGTTCGGCGATGCCGATTTCGTCGCGCCGGTCCGATGGCGCTATGATGCGTGCCGGGTCTTCGGGACTGCGTCCGAAGGCCACCATGTTATCGGTCAGCCGTTTCATGGGCCGCACGAGAACCCAGTTCAAGGCGGCGAAAACCAGCCCCGCCACCAAGAGCGACAGAATGACGGACAAGATCAGGATATTGAAGGCGTAGCCGAACATGGCCCTGCGCAAGGGGGCTTCCTCAAGGGCAATTTCGATGAGATCGCCCGACATGTTGGGCGGCTTGTCGACGACGCCGATGACGCGGGGCTCGCTGGCCCACATGGCCATAAACGCATCGACAATGGCGGGGAACCACCTGATGGTTCTGAGGTCGTAGCTTGCATCGATCATATGGTCGCCGTCGCTGCGAAGGATGAGCCGGCGCCGTTGGTCCTTGGTGAGCGAGACCACCAGCACGCCGGCGCCCGTCAGGATTTCGCTGCGGAGATCGCTTGATAGTATCTGATCGGGTGCTGCCTCCGCCGCAAGTGCCGCAATTTCCGCTTGCGCCACGCGGCCCTTCAACCACTGGATGCGGAAGTTGGCGATGGACGGCAGGAAAATCAGAATCTCGCCCAGCATGACGAAGACGATGGTCAAACCCAGCACCTTGCCAGAAAGTCCTGTCAGAAGCCCCGGCCTAGGCATGCGATCTTGTTCCCCGGTTTCCGTCATCGCGCGCCTTTGTAGCAACTCAGTATGGCCACTAAATTCATTACGCGTCTTACCCAAGGATTGGTTGCAAGGCGCGAATAATATTTGAGCGCGGCAAGGTCGTGGATCAAGAGTGCTTTCTCCACCGTTGCCAGCGTTTAAACCCTATTGGAATGAGGGCGATGAACCCAAGGGCGATAAAGGCTACGACGATTTCCCTTGTCCATAGGGCGCGGGCATCGAGTTCCAAGCGGCACCCCGCGGCCCCTTGGGCGATGCATTCCTTATAAAGTTGGGCCTGGGCGTCGATGATGCCGTCGAGGCCGGTGCCGAGATAGGCGAAAGCAAAGGATGCCGGAATGATGCCCACGGCGGTCGCAGCTGTGAACGTCCAGGGATTGACCCGGCTGAGGCCGGCGACCGCATTGACGATGAAAAACGGGAAGACCGGAACCAGGCGGAGAAACAGCAGATAGCTGAAAGAGTCCCGCGCGAAACCCTTCGCCAGTTTTTGCGCCGCCGGCCCCGCCCGCTCGATAAGAATCGCACCGAACGACGTCTTGACGATATGGAACACGATGACAGCGCCGATCGTCGCCGCCGCGATGGTGATGGGCACGCTCAGCCGCCAGCCGAACAGAAAGCCGCCCGCCACGCTCATTATCGCGGCCCCCGGCAACGACAACGCCACGACGCCGATATAGACCAGCATATAAATAGCGATGGCGCCCGCCAGGTGATCGGCGGTGAAATCCTTCAGCAAAGCACGGTTTTCGGCGATGGCGCCAAGGGTGAGATAATGGCCGGCTCCGGCCACATAGGCGGCGCCCACGAGAATGGCCAGAGCGGCGGCGGGAAGCCACCTCCTGATACTCCATAGGTCGCCTGTCCGCCTAGCTTGCCCGGTCATGGTCCGAAAACGCGTGTTGCATCCTGTCGCTTATTTGAACTTATTTCACACATGACCTGGCCCCGCCATGCTGGAAAGGGGTTCTCACCGCCTCGTGAGAACAGTTCAGGGCCGCGTGTGAGAGCCCCCGCGTTGACTTATCCCGAGGTTTTACCCTATAAGCCCGCCAATTCCTGAAGCGGCAGCCTGTGTTACTGGAAATATCGGCGCCCTGGACCAGACTACGGAGACCTTAAAGTGAAGCGCACCTATCAGCCCTCGAAACTTGTCCGCAAGCGCCGCCACGGGTTCCGTTCGCGCATGGCCACCGTGGGCGGCCGCAATGTGCTGGCCCGCCGCCGCGCCAAGGGCCGCAAACGCCTGTCGGCCTAAGCGCCGGACGGGTTACATGCAGCGCCTCAAACGCCGGCAGGATTTCATTGCCGCAGCCAAGGCGTTGCACGCCGCCATGCCGGGCATGGTTGTGCAGGCGCGCGACCGCAGCGATACAGCCGGCCCCCGCGTCGGTTTCACCGTCACCAAGAAGCAAGGCAATGCGGTTGTTCGCAACCGCATCAAGCGCAGGCTCCGGGAAATCGCCCGTCTTCACTTGGATGGGCAGGCCCGGGCCGGCTTCGATTATGTGCTGATCGGCCGGGCTCCAGCAGTAGCACGCGGGTTCAGCGACCTCGAGCAAGACCTCAATTCTGCCTTGAAGCGGCTGCACCGCAGCCCACATGAGGCTCGGGGATAAGGGACGCCCATGAATTACGACAACAAGAATTTCATCCTCGCCATCGTCCTCTCGATGCTCATCATCTTCGGCTGGCAATATTTCTATATAGGCCCCATCGTTGAAAAGCAGGCTGCCCAGCAACCGGCGCAACAGACCACGACTCCGGCGACGGGCACCACGGTGGGCGGCCAGATTCCCGGCACCGTACAGCCTACCGCCATCGGCCGCGACGAGGCGCTGAAGGCCACGCCGCGGGTCAAGATCGAGACACCATCGCTTTCGGGCTCGATCAATCTGCAAGGGGCCCAGATCGACGACCTGCACCTGACAAAATACCGCGAGACCATTTCTCCCGGAAGCCCGACGATCACGTTCCTCTCGCCCGCCGGGACGCCGGGCGCGCTGTTCGCCGAACAGGGCTTCATTCCGGCAACCGGCACGACTGCGAAGCTGCCCGATCCCAAGACCCTGTGGTCGGCGCCCGACGGCGCGGTCCTCGGGCCCGGCCAACCCCTGACGCTGACGTGGGACAATGGCGAAGGCCTTATCTTCACCCGCGTGATTTCGATCGACGATGAGTATGTTTTTGCGATCAACCAAACTGTGCAAAATAATTCAGCCAATGCCGTGGCGCTCATTCCCTATGCCCGCATCCAGCGCCAGGACACGCCGCAAATCGCCGGCTGGTGGGTGTTCTTCGAGGGAATGTTGGGCGTCTTCGACGAAAAACTGAATGAAGTCGATTACAGCGATGTCGTGGATGCGCCAAAGCCCTTGCAGGTTGACAGCGCCAATGGCGGCTGGATCGGCTTCACCGACAAATATTGGGCGGCGGCCCTTATTCCGGACCCGCAGAAGGCGTTGACCGGGACGTTCCTGCACCAGAAACAGGGCAGCCGTGATGTCTATCAAACGGATTATCTGGCCAAGGAGGCATTGGCCATTCAGCCCGGGTCGGCTGCCTCTTATCAGGATCATTTCTTCGCCGGCGCCAAGGTCGTTCAGACAGTCACCGCGATCGGTGACAAGTATAAAATTGACCGCTTCGACCTGATGATCGACTGGGGCTGGTTCGGCTGGCTAACCAAGCCCATGTTCTATCTGCTCGCGTGGCTCAAGGCCCTCGTCGGCAATTTCGGCATCGCCATTCTGCTGGCCACCGTGCTGGTGAAGGCGGCGGTGTTTCCGCTTGCCAACAAGTCCTATGCCTCCATGAGCAAGATGAAGAAGCTGCAGCCGGAAATGGTGAAGCTGAAGGAGACGTTTCCCGACGACCGGGTAAAACAGCAACAGGCCATGATGGAGCTTTACAAGCGCGAGAAGGTCTCGCCGCTGTCCGGCTGTCTGCCGGTTCTCGTGCAGATTCCCATCTTCTTTGCGCTCTACAAGGTGATCCTGACCTCGATCGAGCTCCGCCATGCGCCGTTTTTCGGCTGGGTCCACGATCTCTCGGCGCCCGATCCAACGAGCCTGTTCAATCTCTTCGGACTTCTGCCCTATTCGGTGCCGGATTTCTTGCTGATCGGCGTCTGGCCGCTCCTCATGGGCATCACCATGTGGGTGCAGATGCGGCTCAATCCAACGCCGCCCGATCCGGTGCAGGCGAGCCTGTTCAACTGGATGCCGGTGATCTTCACCTTCATGCTCGGCACCTTCCCGGCGGGGCTGGTCATCTATTGGGCGTGGAGCAATCTGCTGTCGATCCTCCAGCAGTCGGTCATCATGAAACGGCATGGAGTGGAGATCAATCTCTTCGGCAATATCCGCGAGAGCCTGCCCTTCCTCAAGAAGAAACCGGCGAGTTGAGTGAGCTCTTCACCACTGGGCAAATCGACGCGGGCCGCCGTCTCTTCGGGGGCCCGCATGCGTTCATGCTGGGCGTGGCCAGGCTCGAACAGTTGCCGTCCGCCAAGGGCACCGAGATTGCTTTCGCGGGGCGCTCGAACGTGGGCAAGTCCTCGCTGATCAACGCATTGACCGGCGTCAACGGTCTGGCGCGGGCGTCAAACACGCCGGGGCGCACGCGCGAGCTCAATTTCTTCGATATCGGCGGCAGGCTCACTCTCGTCGACATGCCGGGCTACGGCTACGCCAAGGCCGCCAAGAAAGACGTGAAGAAATGGCAATCCATGCTGCGCGGGTATTTGCGCGGGCGCCCCGGCCTGACGCGCGCCTTCGTGCTGATCGATTCACGTCATGGCGTTCTTGGCGCCGACGAGGAGATGTTCGACCTTCTTGACGACTCCGCCGTCGCCTTCCAATTGGTGCTCACCAAGATCGACAAGATCAAACCGGCCGAGGTGGAAAAAGTCCATGCCGCGACTGAAGCCGTTGCACGCAAACGGCCCGCGGCCTTCCCGCTGATTCATGCGACATCGAGCGAAAAAGGCACTGGGCTTCCGGAACTGCGCGCCGAAATCGCACGCCTTCTTTGATGGTCTTGGCAAGCCGTGGCGATGCCCTATAAGGCCAGCATGTTGCAGGAGCCGCCCAGATGACCGACACCCCGGCCAGTGTGACCGCGCGCATTCTCTCCGAGGCGCTGCCGTTCCTGCAACGCTACGACGATCAGATCATCGTGGTGAAATACGGCGGCCACGCCATGGTCGATCCGACACTCGCCCAGCAGTTCGCCCGCGACATGGTGATGCTCAAGGTCTGCGGCTTGAATCCCATCGTCGTCCATGGCGGCGGGCCCCAGATCAACAGCATGCTGGACAAGCTTGCGGTGAAGCCCGTGTTCCGCGAGGGGCTTCGCGTCACCGACCGGGAAACCATGGACATCGTCGAGATGGTGCTGGCGGGTTCCATCAACAAGTCGATCGTTGCCTCCATACAGCAGGCGGGCGGCCGCGCCGTCGGCATTTCCGGCAAGGATGGAAATTTGCTGGTGGCGGAGCGTTTCGTCAAAAAGAAAACCGATCCGGTGACCGGCAAGATCGAGGAGATCGACTTCGGATTTGTTGGCGAACCCGCCCGCATCAACACCGAGATTCTCCACACCATTATGAAAAGCGATGCAATCCCCGTGATCGCCCCCGTGGGCGTGGGATGGGAAGGCGAAACCTACAATGTGAATGCCGATACGGCGGCGGGCGCCATCGCCACCGCCACCCAGGCCAAGCGGCTGCTGATGCTCACCGATGTCGCCGGCGTGCTCGACCGGCACAAGAATATGATCAGCGAGCTGAAGATCGGCGATGTTCCCGGCCTGGTGGCCGACGGCACGATCACGGGCGGCATGATCCCAAAGGTCGAGAGTGCCGTGGCGGTGGTTGAATCGGGCGTCGAAGGCGTCATCATTCTTGATGGCAGGGTGCCGCATTCGGTGCTGCTGGAGCTGCTGACGCCCCACGGGGTTGGCACGCGCGTATCGCGGACCGGCGTGTGAGAGGCTTTGGCCACATCGACACCTGGGTGTTCGATCTCGACAACACGCTCTATCCCGCGTCCTGCCGGCTGTTCGACCAGATTGACGTCCGTATGGGCGAGTTCGTTTCGCGCCTTCTGAGCGTGGACCTCGCCGAAGCCAGACGGCGGCAGAAACAGCTTTTCCACAAACATGGTACGACGCTCCGCGGCCTTATGGTGGAACACGGCGTCAATCCCGACGGCTTTCTCGATTATGTGCACGATATTGATCACACGCCGGTGCCGTGCAATCCGCTGCTGGATGAGGCACTTCACGCGCTTCCCGGGCGGAAGCTGGTATTCACCAACGGCACCGTGGCGCACGCCGGGAAGGTGCTGGCCCGTCTTGGCGTTACCCATCATTTTGGCGATATTTTCGACATCGTGCATTCGGATTTCATCCCGAAGCCCGAGATGGAGCCCTACCGGAGATTCATCGGCCAAACCGGCATCCGCCCGGAAACCTCCGCCATGTTTGAAGACATCGCCCGCAATCTCGAAGCGCCCCATGCGCTCGGCATGACCACAGTGCTGGTGGTGGCGCCGGAAAATCACGATGCCGCGCATCTTAACCGGAATACGGGGGGCATCGATCAGCCCCATGTTCACCACGTGACGGACGACCTCACTGCATTTTTAGCAGGACTAGTCCGAACTTCTCATCATGCCCGCACTTGATGCGGGCATCTTTTTTCGTCAGCCAAAGAAGATGCCCCGATCGGGTCCGGGCATGATGAGAATTGGATGTGCCAACCTAAGCCGTTAGTCATGCGTCGATGAGTTGCTTTGTGCGGTAAATATCCTCCCCCAGGGGATCGGAGCCCTCGTCATTGATCTTGATGTAGAGGACGGCCGTGCCGCGGGGGCGAATGCGTTCATGGTAAATCGTCGACCCGAGGAAGACGATCATGTCGCCTAGCTGTTCGCGCAAGAGCACGGCGTCGCTGGACTTGTAGATTTCCGCCAGGCCCGGATGATCCTGGCTGGTCATGAACACGGCCCTTTCAGACGGGTTGGGCGAACGATCGAGCGTTGGGAACACGCAGACGCTGGTATCGGGACCCAGGTGAATCGGCAGCCCGATGGAAATCCGCGATGCGCCGCGATCCTTGTGGGGTGCGGGATATTCCGGAGCGTCTTGCTCATATTGCTTCAAGTGCCGTTCCGATACGGCGATACAGCTCTCGTCCATGCCGGTCAGGGCCGCTATTCCGGCGCGGAACTTGAGGGCCACCGTCTCGGACGGGAAGGAAAAGAGGTATTGGCGCTTCTTCCCGCCGATCCTCCACTGGCCGGTTTCAGCCACGCCGCCTTGGCGCGATTCAACGAGAAAATCCTTAAGATAGGCCATGAAACTCTCGGATAGAATATCCTTGAGGAGAATGTAACCGTCGCGTTCGAACTGGCCACGGAAGGATTTGAGATCGCGCTTGAAGGGCATGGCTGTTCCTTGCTGGAGTTGGACGACGGCCGTTTCCTGCAAAGCCAAGGCCGCAGAAGGAGCGGCAAGCCGCACCTTTGCGAATGTGGTTAATCGCTTTGGTTACTTGGGGGCGCGTTTGGCCAGGATGCGCTGCAAGGTACGGCGGTGCATGTTGAGACGCCGCGCCGTCTCGGACACATTGCGGCTGCACAGTTCGTAAACCCGCTGGATGTGCTCCCAGCGCACCCGGTCCGCCGACATGGGGTTATCCGGCAGCGCGGCCCGGTTGTCCTTATCGCCGATGAGCGCTCCATAGACGGCATCGGCGTCGGCCGGTTTCGCCAGATAATCGATGGCGCCGAGTTTGACCGCGGTGACGGCGGTTGCGATGTTGCCGTAGCCCGTGAGCACCACGGCGCGGGCATCGGGCCTGGCCGAATGCAGGGTCTCGATCACATCGAGCCCGTTGCCGTCGGCAAGCCGCAAATCCACGACCGCATATCCGGGCGGCGCCTTTTTTACCTGCACGATACCCTCGGCCACCGATTCGGCCATGCGGACGTCGAAGCCCCGGATTTCCATGGCGCGGGCAAGCCTGGTCAGGAATGGCTTGTCGTCATCCACCAGCAGCAGAGTCTTGTCGGCGGGCAGTTTGATCGCGGTCATTACTGAAGGTGTAGACCGGGCGGCAACCCGGCTCAAGCCTTGCCGACATCCACCACGTGGCGGGGCCAAACGACATGGACCACGGCGCCGTGCTGGGGGGCACGCCTGTTGGCAAGGGAAACGGCGGCGCCCGAGCGCTCCAGCAATGTCTTGGCGATGAAAAATCCGAGGCCCATGCCTTCGTGACCGCCTTCCTCGGGCTCCACTCCATAGCCTGGGCGGGTGGTGACAAACGGGTCGCCGAGCCGGTCGAAGACATCCTGATGGAAGCCTGGGCCGTCGTCGCTGACGGAAATGGTCACATTCGTTGCCGTCCAGCGGGCCTCGACCCGGACCTTCGCTGCCGCGAAATCGGCGGCGTTCTCCAGGAGGTTCCCCAGCCCGTAGGCGATGGCGGGATTGCGCCGGAAGACCGGCTCGGTGTTGTCGGGATCGCCATCGCTTGTGGGATTTTCCACCGTGATTTCCACGTCCGAGCCGCGCAGGGGTGCTATCAAATCTTCAATCATCACCAGCATCTTGGTGCGTTGATAGATTTCGTCGGTTCCAGCATCGCGGTTGGCAAGACGCGCCAGAATTTCCCGGCAGCGCCCGGCCTGGCTGACCAGAAGATCGATATCTTCAGTGTGGGGATCGTTCGGCGGAAGCTCGCGTTTCAATTCCTTGGCGACAAGTGCGATGGTGGCCAATGGCGTGCCAAGCTCATGGGCTGCTGCCGCGGCAAATCCGTCGAGCGCTGAAAGCCTCTGCTCGCGCGATAGCACCATCTCGGTTGCCGAGAGTGCTGCCGACATCTGCCGCGCCTCTTCGGCGATCCGCCGCGCATAGAGGGCGGAAAACACCACCCCGCAAACGATGGCGGCCCACATGCCCGCGATATAGGCATCGGGCAAAACCAGTGGCAGATTGGGCGTCCATGGCAACGGCAGATGGTTGCTGGTGAGAAAGCTGGCGCAGACAAAGGCAATAGCGCCCAGCCACAATGTCCATTTGAGCGGAAGCGATGTGGCCGAGATGGTGACGGGCACGAGAAACAGGAAAGCGAAGGGATTTTCCAGGCCGCCGGTCAGATAAAGCAGCACGGCAAGTTGAAGAATATCGTAAGCCAGCAGCAGGCCCGCGTGGGACGGTTGCAGGCGCACGCTCTTTCGCCACCTGATGGTCAGAAAGATATTGAGCCAGGCGCTGAGTGCTATGGCCGCGAGACAGAGGCCGATGGGGAGTGGAAATCCCAGCAGAAAATAGACCCCCGCCACCGCCGCGGTTTGCCCGACGACGGCGAGCCAGCGCAGGCGGACGAGGGTTCGGAGCCTGAGCACGCCCAGTTCGGCATCCCTGGATGGATTGGCCGTATCAAATGCCGGGCTCAGCGACATGACTTCCCTTTGGTTGCCCAATCCCCACATTAGGCTTATGGGACCGGAAAACGAAAGCCATCCTCCAATGCCCTCTCGCCGTCAGGCGCTCATCGCAATCGCCATTCTTTCGCTTGCCCTTCTCATCGGCGCCGCGGCATTTTTCGTTCGTTTCCCCGGCCATGGCCCTATCAGCGTGGGAGAGGCGCTGATCGGCGGGCCGTTCAGCCTGACCGACCACAACGGCCGGCGCGTGACCGAGAAGGATTTTTCCGGCAAATACATGCTGGTGTTCTTCGGCTACACCTATTGCCCCGATATCTGTCCCACCGAATTGCAGGTCATGACCCAGGCCGTTGAGCAGATGGGGGCCCCGGGCGATGTCATCCAGCCCATCTTCGTTTCGTTCGATCCCGAACGCGACACGCCGGAAACACTGAAGGCCTATGTGGAGAATTTCAGCCCCCGGCTGATCGGCCTCACCGGCAGCGAAAAAGAGATCGCCGAGGCGGCGAAGGCCTACCGCGTCTACTACAGGAAAGTGGAAAACGGCGGCGCCAGCGACTATCTGATGGATCACTCGAGTATTGTCTATCTGATGGGCCCGGATGGCAAATTCGTCAAGCATTTCACCTATTCAACCGATGCAAAGGCCCTGTCGGAAGCTCTCGCCAGCGCCGTATCGGGAGCATCATAAAGAGTAGGAATCGCACGGGAGTCCGTTGTATACGGACTAATTACGTTTGTGTTGCAATCTGGGGCTGGGAACTGAGAATGCTATATTATCTCTACGAGATGAATCACGCCGTGCTGGCGCCGTGGCGGGCTGCCACCACCGCCGGTTTGGACTTTTGGACGAGCAACGCCAATCCGCTCGCGGCAACGGCAATGGGCCGAAACGTCGCGGCGTCTCTTGAAATGTTCGAACGGAGTACGCGCCGTTACGGAAAGCCGAGCTTTGATATCAAAGATGCAATCGTTGGCGGAGAGGTTGTTCCCGTCACCGAGTCGCCAGTTCTCAAAAAAACTTTCTGCACTCTGCTGCATTTCCGCAAGACGGGTGCTGCCGCGCAGCCCAAGCTGCTGATCGTGGCGCCGCTGTCGGGTCATTACGCCACGCTGCTGCGCGGCACCGTCCAGTCCATGCTGAGCCATTTCGATGTTTACATCACCGACTGGATCGACGCCCGCACCATTCCCATGGCGTCGGGCAGTTTCGATCTCGACGATTATATCGACTATGTGATCGAGATGTTGCAGCTTCTGGGACCGGGTGCCAGCGTGATGGCGGTGTGCCAGCCGTCGGTCCCCGTGCTGGCCGCCGTGGCGCTGATGAACGCGGCTAAAGATAAATGCGCGCCGAAAGCCATGGTGCTGATGGGCGGCGCCATCGACTCGAGGCTTAATCCCACGGCGGTCGATCGCCTGGCCGCGGAACGAGGCAGCAGCTGGTTCCGCCGCAACGCAGTGATGAAGGTGCCGCCGCCCCACGCGGGTGCTGGCCGTGAGGTCTATCCGGGTTTCCTGCAGCTTGGCGGCTTCCTCAGCATGAACCTCGATCGCCACGTGGAGGCCCACCGGGAACTTTTCTGGCATCTGGTGGAAGGCGACGGCGATTCCGCCGAGAAACACCGGGACTTCTACGACGAGTACATGTCGGTGATGGATCTGACCGCCGAATTCTATCTGCAGACGGTGGAGAAGGTATTTATCAATCACGACCTGCCGCGGGGAACCTTCACTCATCGCGGCCGCCCCGTCGATCCGTCGCTCATCACCGCGACGGCGCTGATGACGGTCGAAGGCGAGCGTGACGACATTTCCGGTGTGGGCCAGACGGAAGCCGCCCATGGGCTATGCTCCTCCTTGCCGCCGGACAGGAAGTTGCATCACCTTCAGTTGGGCGTTGGTCATTACGGCGTCTTCAATGGTTCGCGGTTCCGCCAGGACATTGTGCCGCGAATTGTGCAATTCGTGAACGCTGCCGCCTGATGGTCTGGCCAATTCGGCATATTCGCCGGATGTTGACGCCGAATATTCTCGAGCCGGCGCAACTGGAGATCGGAACTGAACAGCTCGATGTGGTGTTCCGCCGCCACGTCAATGCAAGGCGTCTGGTTTTGCGGCTCAACCCGGAAGGAACGGCCGCCGTCGTCACCGTGCCGCGCGGTGTCTCGCGCCATCGGGCACTCGATTTCGTCCATCTTTCCACGCCGTGGCTGGCAACGCGCCTTGAGCAGCGCGGCAAGAATATCGCGCTCAAGCCCGGCAATGTCATTCCGCTGCGGGGCTGTGACCATGAAATCCGCCACGTCGCCTCGCCGCGTGGAACCGTGACCGTCGATCCCGTAGCGAAGCTGATCCATGTACCGGGTAAACCTCCCCATGTTCCGCGCCGCCTGCTCGATTGGCTAAAAGCGACGGCGCGGGCCGAACTTGCTGCCGCATCGGGAAAATATGCAGCCGCGATGGGCGTCAATTACCGCAGGATCGCCGTCCGCGATCAGCGCAGCCGCTGGGGCTCCTGTTCGGCTACGGGCGATCTCTCCTATTCCTGGCGCCTTGTCCTGACGCCCTCCTACGTGCTCGACTATGTGGCCGCCCACGAGGTCGCGCATCTGAAGCACATGGACCACGGGGCCGCCTTCTGGCGTCTCGTCTTGACCCATTGCCCGGAGGCTTCCCGCGCTAAAAAATGGCTCAAGGCCAATGGCAATGGAGTCCACCGCGTGGGCGGCTGACTATTTGCTTTCCCTTTCGGGGATCGTGCCGTCACCACTTGGCCGCTGGGCACCGCC
The DNA here is from genome assembly GCA_014380505.1 of Hyphomicrobiales bacterium. The sequence goes on from JACMJT010000299.1 coordinate 14,938, forward strand.
GCTATCTTCCACTTCCTCGCTGCCTGAAAACAGGCTTCCCAGATTGTCAAACAGGCCGTCACCGGAGTCGGACATTTCTATGCCATCGCGCGGGAAACCGCTGCTGTCGCCGGGCAAGCGTTCGGGCGCCAGGTCTCCATGGGCAAATTCCATCACATCTCTCCACACGGCAGTGGGGATCGATCCGCCGGTGACCTTCTGGGTCGGCGAATTATCGTCGTTGCCCACCCACACGCCACCCACCAGATGCGTGGTGTAGCCGATGAACCAGGCATCGCGGTAATCCTGGCTGGTGCCCGTCTTGCCTGCGATTTCGAAATCGCCGAACTGGGCGCGCCGCGCCGTGCCGCCGGTCACTACCGCGCGCAGCATTTCATTCATCTGGCCAAGATCGTAAAAGTTGATGGCATTGCCAAACCCACCGCCGCTCCGTTCGTAGAGAACCTCGCCATCGCGCATGGCGATCCGGCGGATGGTGAACGGTGTCACCGGTCTGCCGCCGTTGGCGAAGGGCACGAAGGCGGAGGTGAGTTCAAGCAGGGTCACCTCGGACGTTCCCAGGGCAATCGAAGTATCGCTGCCAAGTGGCGAAGTGATGCCGAGGCGGTGAGCAACGGCCACAACCCGCTCTGGCCCCACATGGCTTGCAAGCTTGATCGCAATGGCATTGAGCGACAGGGCCATCGCCTTCTTCAGCGTGACTTCGCCCAGATATTTCTGTTTGTAGTTTTCCGGTTCCCAATCGCCAATGCGAATGGGTTCGTCCACTTCCACGGAACGAGATTCATAGCCTTGCTCGACGGCAGCGAGATAGACGAAGGGCTTGAAGGCAGAGCCCGGCTGGCGCATGGCCTTGGTGACGCGGTTAAACTGGCTGCGCTTGTAGGATTTGCCGCCGACCATGGCCCTGATCGCGCCATTGGTGTCCATGATGACAAGCGCCCCTTGGGAAACTCCAAGCTTGGAGCCCTCTTCGTTCAAGCGTTTGCGCAGTGCCTTCTCGGCCAGTCTCTGAAGCTTGGGATCGATTGTCGTTTCGATGACGATCGACTCGGAATACTTCTTCACCAGATCCGGCAGTTGCTCGATGGCCCAATCAACAATGTATTGCTTGGCCGGAACATAATCGGATGCGGTGGTAGCCGCCGGAGAGCTGATGGCAACCAGAGCCTCGCGTTCCGTGATGGCGCCCGTTGCCACCATGCTGTTGATCACCAGGCTGGCGCGCTCGGCGGCGGCATCGGGATGGTGCAGGGGATTGTAGCTGGACGGCGCCTTGAGAAGGCCTGCAAGCGTTGCCGCTTCGCCGATCGTTAGATCGCGGGCGGATTTGCGGTAATAGGTTTGAGCCGCTTTCTCGATGCCGGTGGCGCCCGCGCCATAGTAGACCCGGTTCAGATAGAGCTGGAGGATTTCCTCCTTGGAGAAGCGGGCTTCGAGCCAGATGGCGAGCACCACTTCCTGCAGCTTGCGCTCGACGGTGCGCTTGGGAGTGAGGAACAGGTTCTTGGCGAGCTGCTGGGTCACGGTTGAGCCACCCTGCACCACGCGGCCGGCGCGGATGTTGGCATAGGCAGCGCGCAGGAGCCCCAACGGATCGATGCCGAAATGGGAATAAAACCGCCGGTCTTCGATGGCAATCACCGCATTGGGGACGTAGTCGGGCAATTCACCGATGCTGACGTCATCGCCGTAAAAAGAGCCCTGCTCGGCCAAGAGGGTGCCGTCGGCGGCGAGCACCATGATGCCGGGCTCTCGGCCGGGAATTTCGAACAGGCCCTTCTGGTCGAGCGACAGCCAGATGTAACCAAAAAAAGCCGCAAGACCGAGCGTTCCCCAGAACGCCAGGACTAGCGAAAACCGGGCAAACCTGCTGGCGAAACCGCGGCGGCCGGGCGAGGCCTTGCGCTGGCGCTCGCGCTGCCCGCGGGCAAACAGGCGGGGTTCCACCCGGTCCTTGGCCCTCTGCCTCCTGCGCCGTCTGAAAATGCCCATTCCGAACCGGTTTGCGCCATCCCCCATCTGAATCGGGGCGGCAATAGACGATGTGGCTGAAGATCGTGGTCCAAAAAAGACTTACAACTTGCTAACGTGAGGCCGCCCGCCTCAGGTCCCGAACCCATCCCAGAAGGCCTTGGCCTTGGCGAAGAAGCCTTCCGACTCGGGCGAGTTGTTGCGGGCCTCTTTCTCAAACTCGCGCAGGAGTTCGCGCTGGCGGCGGGTGAGATTGACCGGGGTTTCGACGGACACCTGGATATACATGTCGCCCGACTGGGAGGAACGCAGCACCGGCATGCCCTTGGCCTTCAGGCGGAACTGCTTGCCGGTCTGGGAGCCTTCGGGGATGGTGACGCGGGCCTTCTTGCCGTCGATCGTCGGGACTTCGATTTCGCCACCGAGGGTGGCGGTGGCCATGGAGACCGGTACCTTGCAGAATAGGTCGGCGCCATCGCGCTGGAAGAATTCGTGGGGCCTGACCGAGAGGAAAATATAGAGATCGCCGGAAGGCCCGCCACGCAAGCCCGCTTCACCCTCGCTGGCAAGCCTGATACGCGTGCCGTCCTCGACGCCCGAGGGAATGTTGACCGAGAGGGTGCGCTCCTTTGTGACGCGGCCCTGGCCGCCGCAGGTATTGCATGGGTCCGAGATGACCTGGCCCCGGCCCTGGCACGTGGGGCAGGTTCGCTCCACGGTGAAGAAGCCCGATTGCGAGCGCACAGCCCCCACGCCGTTGCAGGTGCCGCAAGTCTTCGGCTGGGAGCCTGGCTTGGCGCCCGAGCCCTTGCAGGTTTCGCAGGCGACCGATGAGGGCACGCGGATTTGCGCCGTCTTGCCGCTGTAGGCTTCGGTGAGGGAGATTTCCATGTTGTAGCGGAGATCGGCACCCCGCGCCGCGCCAGACTGTCCACGGCCGCGACCGCCGCCGGCCCCCCGCCCGCGTTGGCCGCCCATGGAAACCCCAAACAGATCTTCGAAAATATCCGACATGGAGGAGGTGAATTCCGGGCCGAAACCTGCTCCGCCGCCGGGGCCGCGCCCAGCCCCCATTCCGCCCTCGAAAGCCTGATGACCGAAACGGTCATAGGCTGCCTTCTTCTGCAAATCCTTCAGAACGTCATAGGCCTCGCTGATTTCCTTGAACTTGTGCTCGGCCGTCTTGTCGCCCGGATTGGCATCGGGATGCAGTTGTTTGGCAAGCTTGCGATAGGCGGCCTTGAGTTCCTTTTCGTCGGCACTCTTGCCGACACCGAGAATCTCATAAAAATCGCGCTTGGCCATGAATGAATGTCACCGGGAGGCGGATGGAACGATTCGCCTATAGCAGACCCCGCCCTTGGGCGTGAGCCTCAAGGGCGGCGATCCACAATCATGTTGCATTAGACCTTCTTGTCGTCGTCTTTGACTTCTTCGAAGTCGGCGTCGACCACGTCGTCGCCTCCATCGGGTGAGGCGCCATCGCCGCCTGGGGCGCCGCCAGCCTCACTACTGGCCTGTGCCTTGTAAAGCGCCTCGCCGAGTTTCATCGAAGCCTGGGCCAGTGTGTTGGTCTTGGCCTTGATCGCCTCGGCATCGTCGCTGTCCATGATCGACTTGAGATCGGCGATGGCCGCCTCGATCGCCGATTTGTCGGCGGCGGGAACCTTGTCGCCATACTCGGCCAGCGCCTTACCAGTCGAGTGGACAAGAGACTCGGCATGGTTTTTGGCCTCGACCAATTCCTTCCGCTTCTTGTCGTCGGCGGCATTGGCCTCGGCTTCCTTGACCATTTTCTCGATCTCCTTGTCGGAGAGACCGCCAGAGGCTTGGATGCGAATCTGCTGTTCCTTGTTCGTCGCCTTATCCTTGGCGGAGACGTTGACGATGCCGTTGGCGTCGATGTCGAAGGTGACTTCGACCTGCGGCATGCCGCGCGGCGCAGGCGGT